>NZ_JCAFYN010000033.1:0-46239 GCF_059374735.1 Enterococcus sp. GPZ-007
ATCTAAAAGCCAATCAATCCCATACGTACACGTTTTTTGTGCTTCATTATTGCCGCAATGAACCGCACCGGGAATTTCATAGTATTCCTTATCCTTGCTGGAGCAGTTTTGATAGATTGTTTTGGCTCCCACTGTGCCGATCACCGGGTCCTCTGTAGTGTGCTGAACTAAAACGGGGCAGGTAATATTACTAAGAACGTCATCAAGGTTCAGCTTATGAGAAATCTCTTCTGCCTCCTCCAAGCTTTCCACATTGAATTTATTCAGGAAATTGTACAGATAAAATTTGTCGATGCCGGCAAAGCTGTGCATCGTCAACTGGTCAAGCTGTGAACAGCCGCCTCTGACAACTAAACCCGAAAATTCTTCTGGGTAACGACAAGCTGCGCTGGTTGCTAGATAACCGCCAAAACTTACCCCGGCAAGTCCGATTTTATCGCCTAAATCGGGATGATTTTTTATATAGTCGACGATTGCTAAAACGGCGTCATCATAATTACTTTCAGTCAAATATAAATCACGATTCAAATTGCATTCACCTTGTCCCGGTCCATCGAAAATGATCGCTGCCGCTCCACGGTTCAATACGGTCTCGGCGATAATGAAATTTTCTTCCTTAAAGCCAGTTGCTCCAACGACACAGATCACGACCGGAACATCCTTCGGCGCATTCTCAGGCAGCAATAGGTACGCAGGCATTTTTTTGTCTTCGAAGGGCACTTCGATATATTGAACTTCCTTCTTTTTCAGCAAATGCTTGCTGCGCTTGAAGCTGTCAACTAGCTTTCCATAGATACGATACTTTTCTTCATCGACTCCTTTGATCCCATAGTCCCCTAAACGATATAAGGCATTTGCATTGAAGTAGTATTCGCTGGCAGTTTCCAAGTGGCCGGCTTGTTCATTTTTTTCAGCATAGGCATAAGCTTCATCACCTAATCGCTCGCAAACGGTTACAAAATCTTCCGCCTCATTCTCAGCAATTTTTTCTAAGGTATCACAATTGAGTTCAGTCGCGTTCATCATCTTAATGAAATCCTCTGGCGCCATTTTACCGCCTAAAATCCGGCCGATATCTTGTGCGGGTGGTCTTCTTCTAATTGTCATTTCGTTCTCTCCTTTAGCAAACTATTTTTCCAGTACAATGTACTATACATTGATAGTACATTGTACTGGAGACGTTGTCAATTTCTTTTTTACTTTTTTCCAGGATTCGATTATGATAAATGAAATAGAACAATCGAGGGTGCTTATGACGGATAAGAAAACGGCTATTTATGAAAGTGCAAAGGAATTATTTATACAAGAGGGCTATAAAAACGTATCGTTGCGAGATATAGCGGAGGCTGCTGGGACAACGATCGGGAATTTGACCTACCATTTTCCCAAAAAAGAGGACCTGCTGTTAAGAATTCAAAAGGAGCTTTACGAAGAGTTCTTTTCTGTCTTCGATAGCGAGATCACGCAAGAAAATGCCATGAACGTATTGCTGAATTCTTTTCGTGAGGTTCAGGAAATTCGCGAAAAGAATCGCTTTTATTACGAATACATTATCAATATCCATGAAGAATTTCCCAGCATGAAGGAAGAATTGTTGAGTTTTAGGAAGCGGCTGACAAACTTTTATCAAACGATTTTTCGGGTATTGGTTGAGGCGGGGAGCATGAGGAGTGATCTGTCAGCTTTAGATTATCAGCATTTAGTGACGACGATATCTTATCTTACTTACACGTGGTACCAAGTAACGACGCCCTATTACGATGATCGGGAGAATTTGTCTTTATCAGAAACCTTAACCTCATTAATTCAACCCTATTTGACCTAACAACCACAAAAAAGCCTTGGAATCTCGTAAGCGAGTTTTCAAGGCTTTTCGACTATTTAGTTTGAGAATTGCAGGGATTCTTTATTTTGTTCAATGTAATGTTCATAAAGCATATCTAAGAATTGGATCTCGGTCACATTTTGATAGGGCATTACGTAAAAATTTGTAACCTGAAAGATCGCAGTGAGGTTCCAGAAAAAGAAGGAGCAGCGCAGGATCAAAAATTCCAGCTTGTAGCCGTGCATGATTTGGCGACTCAATAGGATCGCATCCGAAGCACTTAAGCTGTCATCCTTTTCCAATAGGTAATTTGTCATGGCATAAGAAGCCATCTTGACGATACCCGGAATGACGAAAAGCAGCGACCAAAAGAATGTATAGATCGCAATCAAGACGTTGGCCTTCAAGACACGATTTTTTTGTGCTTTGATGAAATAAGCAAAAATCTGCAGGCCGTCCGCGCGATTTCCTCTAAGCGTATGGATCGCACACCATTGCAAGACGGCAGTAGTTAATGCAGCAATCAAAAAGATCAGGATCAACGCAGCGATCATCACTAAGAACCATAAAAAGAGTGAAATGCCGGAATACGGTCTGCTGTAGCCATAGCCATAATCATAGTATCCTCCGTAATAACCATATGGGTTGATTAAACTGGACATCCCCAATATCCCATTAGTAAAAAAGCGAACATAAGCAATTTGAAAAATAAAGCTGGCGACAAAATTGGCAACAATCAATAAAATGATCGTTTTGCACCATTCGCCGTATCTGCCGGATAATTTTTCTTGTGCCTGTTTTTTGATTTCAGCACGGGTGATGTTCAAGCCTTCTGCTTTTTCCAATTCCAGCTTCAAAGGTTCTTCTGGTTTTGGTTGATAGATAGGTTCGTTGTTTTGCGAATCCGTTTGAGGACCAACCGCTGGACCTTCTTGCTCTAGATTATACCCGCAGGACGGACAAAACTTTGCTTCTGGGCGTATTTCTGCCCCGCAATTTGGACAATAGTTCATTCTTACACCTTTTTCCTATTAGTTTGAAATGATCAATTCATTTTCATTTAACAATTATCATCGATAAAATATGGTTCGTCAACAATTCCTCGGAAAAAGAGCTCACCGGAGATTGAACCAGCAAATACTTCTTTACACTGCCTGAGCAATGGCTTATCATCTAGTAAAGATATCTTTACTGGGAGCGAACAAATTGAGCGTTGTTAATCATATTCGAAAAATAAGAGAAGAAAAAAAGATTCCGCAAAAGGAAATGGCACAGGCATTAGATGTCTCGCGCCAGACGATGACTGCGATCGAAAAGGGAAAGTATAATCCTAGTTTGGAGCTTTCGTTAAAAATAGCGGCCTATTTTGATATGCCCTTTGATGAAATATTTTATTTAGAAGGGAAGAAATAATTTATGGCATTTTTCCGTGTAACAGGGGTGAGTAGTTTTGTGTCTGGGGCTTTGTTGGTATTCGCCCTGTTGCCTATGTATGCTTTTTTCTCATCTATCTTCTTTTTAGGAAAAGAGCTTTTAAAAAAGAATGATGAGTTAGTCAGGAAAATCGCTTTTGATGCTATGGCGATGAGCTGTGTGCTGATCGTGCTTTTGCATCTTATTCAAATGATCGTCCGCGTCGTGTATTTCGAGAAGACCGGAGAGGACATCAATTTAGTAGTCATGCCAGGTTTACTCATTTACAAGCTGGAGGAGCTTCATCTGCATTTGGAATCCTTTGGTGTGGATCTGGGAATTTTGCGATCTGTCTTTTGATCAATCGATTACGCTATCGGCTTTAATAGAAATGTGAACCAATAAATGGATGCTGTTGGATTTTTTTGAACAAGAAGGAGCGGATGTTGTGAAAAATGTGTTGGATATTTACTTGCAAGAGAAGGGCAGCACCAGAGAAGATCTTTTGAAAAATGAAGCATTCTCCGAACACAAGTTAGCCAAAGTCAGCAAAAGCGATCCAGAAAACTATTCTGAGGAAACATTGAATAGCTTGAGCGAAGAGCTAAATGTTGCTAGTGATGTGCTTTTGACGGATTTAAAAAGAATCCGAGACAGCGATGAACTGTTTGAAGTCACAACTGCGGATGAATTGAAGCAAAAGGTCAAAGAGCAGGAAGATGAGTTTCTGGTCAAAGGAGATTTCCGTGAATTAATGAAGGAGATCAAGCGAAGTCAAGTCTCTGAAACAGCGGAGCTAGGTTTTGAATTGGGATCAGGCGGATCAGGTACGATCGTAGCACGAGGAATCTTACGTGTGTTGAACTTATTTGAAAACGATCGGAAACTGGAAAATCTAAAGCAGAATATCGGACATCTGTACACGATCGACTTCATCAATGAAGACGAAGCCAAGTTAAGATTGAAGCAGTTGGATTATTAAACAGATACAAAAGAGCGCACCCGCATTCTTGAGGACAAGAATACGGGCGCGTTTTTTTAATCAATTATACGAAGCGTGGTGAAATTCGCTTGAACTTCGTGGGATCATTTTTCTCATATCTGATTTTTACGGTATCGCCAACTTGAAAAAATATAGGCGCAGTAATGCTTTTCTTGGCGATGTATTTGTACCCATCAACGACATATGAGACAATGGCAAATTTTGCGTTGCGGATCATCATTTGTTCTGGTCCAACAGTATTCACATCTTCAATAGTGGCGATCGTCTCAACAGTTTCAGATTTTGTCATTTTAATCCCCCGTAAATAATTATATTCCTAACTAATATTCTTTTATGCGTTGATTCCAATTTATCTGCATAAACAAAAAAAACACCCAAATCCTCGTTTCCAAGGATTTGAGTGTCTGTAAGAAGTCTTACATTAATTTGTTGTAGTATTCAACGACTAGTGATTCGTCGATTTCTGGGTTGATTTCATCACGTTCTGGTAAACGAGTGAATGAACCTTCTAATTTTTCATCGTCGAAGCTTACGAAAGCAGGACGACCAACAGCTGATTCAACTGCTTCTTTCACAGTAACCATGTTTTTAGATTTTTCACGGATACCGATTACTTGGCCAACTTCCACTTCGTATGAAGGGATGTCAACACGTTTGCCATCGACAGTTACGTGACCGTGGTTTACTAATTGACGAGCTTGGCGACGAGTTGAAGCCAAACCTAAACGGTAAACGACGTTATCTAAACGGCGTTCTAGTAAGATCATGAAGTTAACACCGTGTTTACCTTCTTTGATTTTGCTAGCGCTCAAGAATAAGTTACGGAATTGACGTTCGTTTAATCCGTAGATGAAACGTAATTTTTGTTTTTCTGCTAATTGCAAGCCGTATTCAGATTTCTTTCCACGGCTGTTTGGTCCGTGTTGACCTGGTGCGTATGGACGACGTGCTAATTCTTTGCCTGTTCCTGATAATGAGATACCAAGACGACGAGATTGTTTCCATGATGGTCCTGTATAACGTGACATTAAAAATTCCTCCAATAAATTGTTTTGGAGTAAAATAATCCGTTGAAAAATTCATATCCGTGTAGTTCGTTCTTCAATCTTCACCTTCGCAGCCGCGGTTACACAATTGAACCAATACTGGCAACGAACTGGGGACGGGCTATTATTCCTCTGCTGCATTATTTTACACAAATGTCAGTATAACTGAAAAGAGCAAGCCGAGTCAAGTTCAGGTGTTGCTTTTTTGAAAAAAATGTGTTAATTGTTGAGTGCTGTCGAAAAACGATTACTTTTTTTCAAAGACAGCAAAAATATTGAGTGGAAATTACGGAAGAAGTTTTTGCAAATTCTCTGAAATTTCTCTACAATGAAGGTGGTTAAGGATGGATTCTCTAATTTTTCCGAATCAGCCGGAACTTGCGGAACCAATGGCGCGCTATATGAAGGATCATTTTCCTTTTTGCGGAGTCAAAAAGCCGCAGCGAGCGTTGTTGGAACGTCCTTTTTTAAAGGAAAGTTTATCCTTGCCAATGCCGGAATTGATTCAGGAGATTTTCCGCAACTATCGCAAAGAAGAGCGGGAATATCAGTATTACGCGATCGATTTGGCGCAAAAAAATATCAAGCGTTTTTCATTAGAGGATCTGGCAGCATTGCTTTCTTTATTAGGTGAGAAGACTTGGTGGGACAGTATTGATGCGTGGCGCAAAGTTTTTTCTACTTGGGTCTTAGTGCATCCGACAAAGATCGAACAGGTTTATGGTTTTTTCTATCAGCATGAGAATTTTTGGTATCGGCGTGTGGCGATCAACCTACAGTTGATGTTCAAGGAACAGACCGATACAGCGTTATTGGCGCAGGCGATCTTAGCAGATCTGACGACGGATGAATTCTTTATCCAGAAGGCGATCGGCTGGTCATTGCGTGATTATAGTAAAGTGAATCCTGATTGGGTAATAGCGTTTATGCAGCAGTATTACTTAAGTAAGTTAGCCCTACGTGAGGGCAGCAAATACATAAAAATGGAGAGATAAATTTTGGAAAGAAAATTAATCGCACTAGACATTGATGGAACCTTGTTGAGCAGCCAAAGACAACCTTTGGAGAGCACGATGAAGGCGTTGAAGGCATTGCGTGAGGCTGGACACTTAGTGACTATTGCGACGGGACGTTCCCGCTTGTTGGCTGGTGATGTGATTCATCAACTAGGCTGTAGCAATTACATCATTTGTAATGGTTCGGCTGGTTTCCTAGATCATGAGCAGGTGTATAAACGCACCCTTGATCGTGAAGCCTTGACTCGAATGATTGATTTTGCCAGTGAACGAAAGATCGACATTACGCTTTTTGGGTTAGATTCAATTGCTCGTGTTACCGATTTTGATGGTGCAAAAGTAAGTGATGCGATGGCTTCTTTCGGACAACAGGCACCAGAGTATGAAGCAGATTATTTATCTCAACATGAAGTTTACCAGGGCTGTGCCTTTTATGATCAGTCGATGGATGCAGAATTTGAAGCGGCCTTTCCAGAATTTCGTTTGGTTCGTTGGCATGAAAACAGTGTCGACATCATTCCGAATCATGGTTCGAAAGCCCAAACGATTTTAGCGTTAGCGAAAAAAGTCGGGATTAAACCGGAGAATATTATTTCCTTTGGTGACGGCAACAACGATATTGAAATGCTGAACTTGGCGGGTACAGGTGTAGCGATGGGCAATGCGGCGAGCCATGTTAAAGAAGCAGCAAATATTGTGACGGATACGAATGATCAAGATGGCATTTACAAGGCATTGCGCCAGTTAGAATTGGTTCATTAATTAAATAGTAAGAATCAGTGAAATTCTTTATAACTCTCAGACTGTAGACAACGTTCATTTTTTGAATCGCGTCTATAGTCTTTTTTTATTAAAAAACACTATTTTTGAAAGGGGTCTCGTTTTGTTTGTCCAATCAATGAATAAATAAGAAGATGAAGCATGATTGTTTATTTGTGGCTCAAAATTAAAAAAAGAAAATGACAAATTATATAGATATAAAGATTATAAAATCTTTATTTAACATTTCGTTTTATTAATTTTATTTGTTTTTTTAAAATGTATGGATTGGTTGTTAATTTCGTCAACCGTGTTGACGAGAGTGATTGCTAACGTATATCATATAGATAATAAGTGTTTTTTTATTAAGTTACAAATAGGATATAAAGGAGGAAAAAACATGAAAAAATTTAGGGTGTTTAGCGGGTTAGTTTTACTGAGCAGTTTGTTATTGACAATGACTGCCTGCTCAGGCGGCAGTGAGACGAAAAAGGCGGAGAAAAAAGAAAGTACGGCCCAAACCTCAAAGGTTGAGTTGAGTGTTGAAGGGGGGAGCTACATCATCCCTGATGGGGAAAAGGTTGATGATGAGACGGGCTTTTTGGCGTTGGATATCAAGGTCAAAAACAAATCGAAGGACAAGCTGGATGTCTCATCCAATGATTTTGCGTTGTATGATGAGGACGGGAAAAAGGTTTCTTCGGAGCATGTCTATGATTCCAACGATAATTTCAAGGTAATGAGCAGTGAAAGCTTATCGGAGGACAAGAGCTTTACCGAGCCGTTGGTCTTTGAGGTCACGAAGGATGCGAAGTATGAGTTGCATTATAAACCCATGTATTATTCAGAGGATGAAAAAGACGAAGGCGTGGAATTGAAGCTTAACACCAAGGACTACACCGATGAATCCAAAGCGGTACAAGCCTTGACCAGCCAATATGTAACGAAGGTCTTTTACGGCTCTGACGAAGTGAAGGATGAGGACAAGCAGGCGGCTGGAAAGCTTGAGTTAGCCAATGATATAGAGACAGAACGCAAGGCCTATAAAGAAGAAAGCGTCAATTGCCTGAAGGATGAATTCTCAAATTATGAACCTTCAACAGCCGAACTGGAAAAGGTTGTGACACAGATCCAGCAGACCAATGCGGAAAAAGGCAAAGTGACCTACACGTTTAAGGAATTTTTCCCAGAATCAGCGGTGATCTATGTGCGTCCGGAGATGGTCTTTTTAGATGATGTGGACACAAAATCGATCACGGACAAATTTGTTGAAGAAAACAAAGGCAAATACACCGATTACACGAGTGTTCGTCGCGATGCTGAGAAATATTTATTACAGGAGTTGCCGACGAAAATCAATGAAGCGCCGATCAACACCGATGACAATATGAACGGTGAGGGCTATCAAGTGAAGCTGGAGAAAAAGGACGGCAAATGGGAGCTGAATTCAGCCAACGAAAGCCGCAATTACTATTTCAAATCAATGAAAGCAGCCTTCCGAGGCGGGTTGGATGACTAGGAAAACTGGAACGCTGGCAATCATTGGCTTTATTATGCTGGCTGTTTTCGGATTTGTCGGTTATTCCAGTTATAAAAATAGTGAGGACGCAACCGTGAGTCGTCTCGCCAGCGCTTTGCTGGAAAACGATGAGGCAGCAATTAAGCGATTCATGCCGAACTATTCCAACAAGAAAAAGATCACAAACGAAGCACGAACTGTTTTTTACAAGCAATTGAAGCAGTTGAAGAAGGAGCAGGTCATCGAACGATTGCTGGATGAAGAGAATTTTTCAATCGAAAAAAGCTCTTCCCTGTTTAAACCGGCACAAGTCTATCCCAAAGCCCGTTTTCTCGTGATAGAACTGCCGAAGGGAACCGATCTTCGGGCAGCGATTCAAGCGCAGGAAATGTCTGGCGAATATGTGGAGGACTGGAACAAGTACACCTTTGGTCCTTTTCTGCCGGGAAAATACCAAGTGACCTATGAAATGGCTCACCCAAAATTCGGCTCAAAGAAGAACAAAGAAACGGTCGACCTTGAGGCGGCGGATCAGCGGGTAACAGTGAAAGAGAACAGTCTGTATGAAGGCAATCAAAAATTTCAGAAGCATTTGCTGGCCTCAACAGTCAACTATTTCGATACCTTCAATAAGGGCATTCGTGAGAATCTGAATGTTTCTTCGATGACCGCCTCAAAGCAGCACAAAGAAAAGCTTCAATTGAGCTTTGACAAGCTGAAGCCTTATTTAAAAAGCTTTGATCAGCAATTTCAGACAATTAAGATCAATTGCGATTCAATCTCGGTGAATGCCGGACAAAGCAAGGTTCAATTTGATTTATACATTGATCTAAAGCGTTCGATGCAGCTGGCTGAGGAAGTCGGAATTGACGAAGCGTTGGTCTCAGACAAGCAAAATGCCATCGCCAGCCTGATTTATGATGAAGAGCAGAAAAAGTGGCTGGTGGATGAACTGGATTTTGACACCTATCAGCAGGACCCCGAAAAGTGGGAGCACGTTCAAAGCTATCGTGCAGAAAGTGAAAAGGAGGCTCATTGGGATAAGGATACTAGCGATAATATCGTATAAAAAACTGCGGAGCGATCCGCAGTTTTTTTTCATCCGAATGATTAAGAGCAGCTGGCAAGGTTGTTATCAATGTAGGAAAAAGCTATTTCCTTCGACGATATCTGTGATGAAAATGAAATCACTCAAGCGAATGTGGCCGCAATGTCGCTAATTGTTTTTTTACCTAAACGAACATTAAGGAATCTTTTATTTTCAAGCAAAAACAACTATAATAAGACAAGATGCTTAACTAGAGAAGGGGAAAAAAAGTGCGCTTATTATTCATAGGAGATGTTGTTGGTTCATTAGGTCGGCAGATGTTGAGTGATTACTTACCGCGATTAAAGAAGAAATACCATCCACAGTTGACGATCGTCAATGGAGAAAATGCGGCGGCAGGTCGCGGAATCACCGAGAAAATCTATAAGAAATTTTTGCAAGATGGGGTCGACGTTGTTACAATGGGGAACCACACGTGGGATAATAAGGCGATTTTCGATTTTATTCCCGACGCGAAGAAAATGATCCGCCCAGCGAATTTTCCAGCGGGAACACCTGGAATGGGTCATTTATACGTCAAAGTGAACGATCTGGAATTGGCGATCATCAATTTGCAGGGACGTTCCTTCATGGCGGATATCGATGATCCTTTCCGCATAGGCGATCAATTGATTTCAGAAGCGGAAAAACGCACCCCTTACATCTTTGTGGATTTCCACGGAGAAACCACTAGTGAGAAGCAAGCGATGGGCTGGTTTGCGGATGGACGTGTCTCAGCGGTCGTTGGCACACACACCCATGTCCAAACCAATGACGCCCGAATTTTGCCTAAGGGCACAGCCTATTTAACGGATGTCGGCATGACCGGCCCTTATGACGGGATTTTGGGAATGAAGAAGGAAGCTATCATTGAAAAATTCATAACGGCGCTGCCCAATCGTTTTGAAGTCATTGAAGAAGGGCGCACGGTGCTTTCAGCCTGCGTGATTGACATTGATAAAAATGGTCGCGGACAAAAAATCGAAACGGTCTTGATCAATGAAGATCGGCCATTCAGAGAATAGAAGCAGAGGGATAAAATGAATCTAGCAAATGAAGCCGCCGTCGAAGCGGCTTTATCTCATTTAACAGCATTATTAGGGGAAAATGAAGTGATCACACGTTACCAGCAGCTCCAAAAGCGCGTGGAGGAAAACGACACACTTCAGCAATTAGAAGAAGCCATCAAAGCCGCACAAAAAGATGCGGTCCAATATGCTCATTATGGCAAACCAGAAGCGGAACGGGAAGCATTGAAGGAAGCGGATCGCCTAACCAAAGAGTTCGATCAGCATCCCTTAGTGGAGGCCTACCGCAAACAGCTATATGAAGCCAACGATCTCTTACAGCATTTGACGAATATGATCCAAAAAGAAGTCAATGCAGCAATCGAAGTAAATGAAGTGACAGAGGAGGGAGAGCACTAATGCCTCAAAAAACGAAAAATACGCCAATGATGGAACAATACTTGGCGATTAAAGAACAATATAAAGATGCGTTTCTGTTTTATCGTCTAGGAGACTTTTATGAGCTCTTCAACGAAGACGCCATCAAGGTTTCTCAATTATTGGAATTGACATTGACCAGTCGTAATCGGAATGCCGATGATCCGATCCCGATGTGCGGCGTGCCACATCATTCAGCCCAAGGCTACATCGATACCTTAGTCGAGCAAGGATACAAGGTCGCGATCTGTGAACAAATGGAAGATCCAAAACAAGCCAAAGGCATGGTCAAACGGGAAGTTGTCCAATTGATCACTCCGGGAACTTTAATGGAAGGCAAGGGCATTGAAGCCAAAGCGAATAACTTCTTGACTGCTGTTACCCAAGTCAAAGACAAATTCGGTTTTGCTTATGTCGACCTTTCAACCGGGGAACTAAAAACAGCCTTATTACACGATGAAGAAGCCGTGATGAACGAAGCAACAGCGCTGCAAACAAAAGAAATCGTTCTTGGCAGCGAGATCCCAGAGGGGCTGCAGAAAAATCTAGCGGAACGACTTGGCTTGGTCTTTTCTCATCAAGAAACGATCGAAGACAACGCGGAATTCAGCTTCTTAACAGCCGATATTACCGATGAACTGGAAAAAGAGGCTACAGGTAAGCTGTTGACCTATTTATCGGTTACGCAAAAACGCAGCTTGGGTCATATTCAAAAGGCCGAAGAATATATGCCGGAGCATTTTTTGAAGCTGGATTATTTCTCGAAGACCAACTTGGAATTAACCCGTTCGATCCGGACAGGCAAAAAACAAGGAACATTATTATGGCTCTTAGATGAAACGAAAACCGCGATGGGCGGACGCTTATTGAAGCAATGGATCGACCGTCCGCTGATCCAAAAACGGCAGATCAATGCCCGTCAAGCGATGGTTTCATCATTATTGAATGCTTATTTTGAACGAATGGATTTAAATGAATCGTTGACAAAGGTTTATGACCTAGAGCGCTTAGCTGGTCGTGTGGCATTCGGCAACGTTAATGGGCGTGATTTGATCCAATTGAAGACTTCCTTAATGCAGGTACCGCAGATTCGTCAGTTACTGACAGGTATCAACCAAGGCGAGTGGAACGACTTGCTGGTAGATATGGAACCAATGGATGATTTGGTCAACTTGATCGAAAAAGCAATCAACGACGAAGCGCCGCTGCAAATCACCGAAGGAAATGTCATCAAAGATGGCTACAATGAACAGTTAGACCAATACCGCGAAGCTATGAAAAACGGTAAGACCTGGTTAGCCGAGTTGGAAGCGCGGGAACGGGCAGACACAGGAATCAAAACCTTGAAAGTCGGCTATAACCGCGTGTTCGGCTACTATATCGAAATTACGAAGTCAAACCTTGCCAATCTAGAAGAAGGCAAGTACGAGCGGAAACAAACATTAGCCAACGCGGAACGCTTTATCACGCCAGAGTTGAAAAAATTAGAGACCTTGATTCTAGAAGCGGAAGAAAAATCCGTGGCGCTGGAATACAATCTCTTCTTAGAAGTTCGCAACGAAGTCAAAAAAGCCATTACCCGTCTACAAAAACTTGCGAAAAGCTTGAGTGCAACGGATGTGCTGCAAAGCTTCGCGACGGTCAGCGAACGTTATCAATATGTGCAGCCGTCAATGGAAGTCGGCACCCACAATTTACAAATCAAAGAAGGTCGTCATCCGGTCGTGGAAAAGGTTCTTGGGCATCAGGAGTACATTCCCAACAGTGTTCATATGAGCCCAGATGAAATGCTGCTGCTGATCACTGGACCGAATATGTCTGGTAAAAGTACCTACATGCGTCAGCTTGCACTGACGGTCATCATGGCACAAATGGGCTGCTTTGTCCCAGCGGAAAGTGCGGAGCTGCCAATTTTTGATCAGATCTTTACCCGCATCGGAGCCAGTGATGACTTGATCGCCGGTCAGTCAACCTTCATGGTGGAAATGATGGAAGCCAATCAGGCCTTGCGTCACGCAACACCAAACAGTTTGATTCTCTTTGATGAATTAGGACGCGGAACAGCGACTTATGATGGAATGGCTCTCGCACAAGCGATCATTGAGTACATTCATAAAAATGTCAAAGCCAAAACACTCTTCTCGACCCACTATCATGAGTTGACCGTTTTAGAAGAAAGCTTGCCGCAGCTAAAAAATGTCCACGTTGGCGCCGTCGAACAAAATGGCGAAGTGGTCTTTCTGCATAAATTGATGGATGGACCAGCCGATAAAAGCTACGGGATTCATGTGGCGAAGATCGCGGGCATGCCAACGGATTTGCTTTCACGAGCAGCAACGATTTTATCTGCTTTGGAAGCCGATACACCGGTCCAGAAGAATGTTGAAGTCGCCGAAGAAACCGAGCAACTCTCGTTATTCAGCGAAGTTTCCACTGCCGAACTAGGGGTCGTCGACAGCATCAAGAAAGCCAATTTGCTTGAAATGAACCCAATGGAAGCATTAAACTTCCTGTACGAATTACAAAAACGGATTTAACTTTAGGAAAGGACGGATACGATGGGAAAAATCCAAGAACTATCCGAACGCTTAGCCAATCAGATTGCTGCCGGGGAAGTTGTTGAACGCCCCGCCTCGGTCGTCAAAGAATTAGTTGAGAACGCCATTGACGCCAAGGCGAGTCAAATTGATATTTTGATCGAAGAAGCCGGTCTAAAAAAAATCCAGATCGTTGATAACGGCGAAGGCATCAGCCAAGACGATGTCGAGAATGCCTTCAAACGACATGCTACGAGTAAGATTCACAATCGGGATGACCTGTTTCGCATTCGGACGCTGGGCTTCCGTGGTGAAGCTTTGCCTTCGATCGCTTCTGTTTCGGAGATGACCTTGGAAACTGCAACAGCCGATGAAACGCAAGGTTCGTACCTGTTCTTAAAAGGCGGCAAGATCGAAGAACATCGCCCCGCTTCATTACGAGTAGGAACGAAAATCACGGTAGAGAACCTCTTTTTCAACACACCGGCGCGATTGAAATATGTAAAATCGCTGCAAACAGAATTGTCCAACATTGGCGATATCGTCAATCGGATGGCACTAAGCCATCCCAATATCGCCTTTCGTTTGGTTCATGATGGTCATAAAATGTTAAGCACCAGCGGTACGGGTGATTTAAAACAGACCCTCGCTGGTATTTACGGCGTAGCGACGGCAAAGAAAATGTTAAAAGTCGAAGCGGAAGATTTGGACTTTAAGCTAAACGGCTATGTGTCATTGCCAGAAGTGACGCGGGCGAGCCGTAACTATTTGTCTGTGATTATCAATGGTCGCTACATCAAAAACTATATGCTAAACAAAGCGATCATCAACGGCTATCAATCAAAATTAATGGTAGGACGTTATCCAATCGCGGTGCTTGAAATTACGATGGACCCGCTATTAGTCGATGTCAATGTCCATCCAACCAAGCAGGAAGTTCGCTTGTCAAAGGAAAAAGAATTGATGGAGCTGATCAGCCGCGGAATAGCCGAAAGTCTGCGCCAGATCAATTTGATTCCCGATGTGGGTGAAAATCCTAGCTTTAAGCGCAAGGTCGAAAAAATCCATACGGAGCAATTAGATCTGCCGTTAGAAGAACAGCCAAAGAAAAAAAGTGATTTGAACTATGATCCGAAGACAGGAATTTTCTACGTTGAACCGAAAGCATCAGAACCAGTCGAAACGCCAGTTCCGTTGAAGGAAGAAATCGTCGAAAAAACGATGACTGTTCCGTTAGAAACCGATCAGGAAAAAGCCTCAATCGTGGAAGAAACTCCTGAACCGCTAATGGAAGAAGCAGCACCAGTTGAAGATGAAGCCTATGAAGAAGCGGCTAATGCGGATCACCCAGAGTTTGATCTCAGCACTCAATCCGGTGAAAAAGTAATTGAACAGGCCATTACGAAGCTGGAGCAGGAGCAGCCGAAGGAACGTTTCCCGATGCTGGAATACTTTGGTCAAATGCACGGAACGTATCTCTTTGCCCAAAGCAAAGATGGCTTATACATCATCGACCAGCACGCAGCACAGGAACGGATCAAATACGAATACTTCCGTGAAAAAATCGGGGACGTTTCTGATGATTTACAGGAATTACTGGTGCCCTTTGTACTGGATTATCCTAACAATGATGCTATCAAGCTAAAGGAACAGGCCGAGTTGCTGCAGGAAGTCGGTATTTATTTAGAAGAGTTTGGTCCAAACAGCTTCATCGTGCGGGCACATCCGACTTGGTATCCGGCGGGGCAAGAGGAAAGTATCATTCGTGAAATGATTGATATGCTGCTGATTACCGGCTCTGTGAGCGTGAAAAAATTCCGCGAAGCAACAGCGATTATGATGAGCTGCAAAGGCTCCATCAAAGCCAATCATCATTTGAATGAAGCGCAGGCCCGGGTCTTATTAACGGATCTGGCGCAATGCGAGAATCCTTTTAACTGCCCGCATGGTCGTCCTGTATTGATCCATTTCAGTAACAGCGACATGGAGCATATGTTTAAACGCATCCAAGATCCACATTAGTGAAGGATGTCAGTTCTGCTTTTTGCAGATTTACAAGAGCGAGTATCTCTTTCTTCCTATAACGAAAAACAGTACGAAAATTTTAGCAGAATGATATACGTGGTGAAAAACAAACTCATTTTTCGCATTTTGAAAAATGAATCCATTAATATGAACTAGGAGCAAATTTATGACCGTTATTTTAGCTTCACAATCACCAAGACGCCAAGAATTGTTGCATTGGCTGATGGCTGATTTTGCCGTTCAGCCAGCCGATATCGATGAAGAAGTCAAAGATCAATATACACCGACCGATTACGTGATGGAGATGGCTCGCCAAAAAGCAGCGGTGGTTGCAGCGGAGCATCCGGAAGCTTTGGTGATCGCCAGTGATACCGTTGTGGTGTTGGAGGAACAAATCCTCGGCAAGCCCAAGAGCCGTGAAGAAGCCTTCAATATGCTGAAAAGCATGAGCGGCGGCAGTCACTTGGTTTATACTTCTGTGGTTATTCGCCAAAAGGACCAGCTAGAAGAAAAACTAACCTCTGCCAAAGTGACCTTTTATCCTTTGACCGATGAAGAAATCAATCGCTACCTCGACAGCGACGATTACAAAGACAAGGCTGGGGCATACGGCATCCAAAATGGCGCTGGTGTATTTGTTGAGAAGATCGAAGGCGATTATTACAGCATCGTTGGATTCCCTGTTGGTGCGGTGAATCAGATGCTGAAGCACTTTAACTATTAGTATAGAAGAATTAAGAACGCCGGATAATGATTCGGCGTTCTTTACCTTTTCGCAGTAATTCAAAGGAGCTATGAGCATATTTTTCGTATCTTTTTCTGTTCGGGTGTATGCTCAGCGTGTTCCAAGTAAGCTTGAAAGAGGGGAAGAACGATGGAGCAAGAAGAATTGAAAAAGAAACTCTCACCAATGGAATACGCAGTGACGCAGGAGAATGCGACAGAGCGGCCCTTTTCCGGTAAATACGATGATTTCTATCAAAAAGGCATCTATGTGGATGTCGTTAGTGGGGAACCACTATTTTCTTCCAGTGACAAATACGATGCTGGCTGTGGCTGGCCTGCTTTTAGCCGTCCAATCGAAAAACGAGGCGTCGCAGAGAAGGCTGATTTTTCTCATGGTATGCATCGGGTCGAAGTCCGCAGCAAAGAAGCCGATTCCCACTTAGGACATGTATTCAATGATGGTCCGCAAGATCAAGGTGGTTTGCGTTATTGTATCAACTCTGCAGCATTACGCTTTATTCCCGTCGAAGAGATGGAAGAAGCCGGCTATGGTGACTATAAAGAGCTTGTTAAATAAGTTTTATTTACAATACTATATGAACTGGAAACGGACGATCCTTTTGTGATCGTTTGTTTTTTTTGGTGAAATAGCAATTCTTAGAACAACACATCTTTTCAGAAAATGCATGAAATTTCAACATAAGTTGGTGAATCCGCTGATCCTTTTTCGCTATACTAGAACTATCCTATTTTAAGAAAAGGCGATATTTTTGAAACTATTTAAAGAACTAAGCTTATTATTACTTTATTCCATTATCGGAGAAGGACTGCGGATGTTTCTCCATTTGCCGGTACCGGGAAGCATTATCGGTATTTTACTCTTGTTCATTTCCTTCCAAAGCAAGCTTTTAAAGCCCTCCGCGATTGAAGATACAGCCAATTTTCTCCTGAATCATTTGACGATTTTATTTGTACCGGCTGGTGTCGGTTTGATGCAATATTATGGAGCGATCAAATACACGTGGCCGATCCTGCTGGGGGCAGTGGTTGTCTGCTCGTTAGTATCCCTTGTAGCTGTTGGGAAAACAGCCGAATTTGTTGAAAAAATCAGCATGAAGGGCAATGCGGAAAAAGCCCGTTTGGTTGAAAAAGTCGAAAAAATGCGAGGTGAAGCGGATGATCTCAGCGCTGGCGAGTAACCCGCTTTTTGGTTTAGCCCTGACCCTGCTAATCTATGTAGCAATGGAAAAGCTGTTGACCAAGGTCAGCATTCCCTTCATCAATCCCTTGATCGCAAGTGTCGTTATTATCATCGTTCTATTGAAAATCAGCGGAATCAGTTATAAAGCCTACAATATGGGCGGCAGCTTATTTACGATGATGATTACACCAGCGACGGTAGCCTTGGCTTTGCCGCTGTATCAAAATTTCGATAAGCTCAAAAAATACTTTTTACCTGTGATTTTCGGAACGCTGGTAGGTGTCGTCCTTAATTGCTTGATAAGTGTTGGGATTGGTCATTTATTCTCCTTGAAGCAGGGAATCATCGTTTCCTTATTGCCAAAATCCGTGACGACTGCGATTTCGGTTGATCTTTCAAGCCAGATGGGCGGCATTTCACCAGTCACGCTGGCGATCGTGGTTTCGACCGGGATCTTTGGCGCTTTAGTGGGAACAAAAGTCTTTCAACTGTTCAAGATCAAAAGTCCGATCGCGCAAGGAATTGCGTTAGGCAGTACTTCTCATGCGATCGGTACTGGTCGGGCGATCGAGATCGGTGAGCTGGAAGGTATTCTGGCTGGGTTATGTATTTGTGTCAACGGCATAACGACGGTGGCACTCCTGCCGTTGCTATTTCGCTTGTTCGAAGGACTTTAGTAGTAACTCCTTGCGCTCTTTTGCTAAAATGAGGCGTGAAGGAGTTTTTTTATGTATATTAAAGCGCTGGAAGTACAAAATTACGAAAAAGAGATTTATTTTAGTGTTCGCTTATTGGAATTGATGGATGACGGACAATTATATAAGAAAAGTGATTTGGCGGAAGCACTGGGGTTGGACGCTCGCAGCGTACAGCGCCTATTGGAGGAAATGAGCAAGCGATATCGCCGTTTCACGGAGACGGAGCTGCCTTTGTTTGAAAAAAAAGGCAACAATTATCGTCTGATGATCGCCAAACAAACGATGGAGCAGAATCAATTTTTGGTGGATCTGATTCGCCATTCTTTAGCCTGCCGGCTGCTGGATCTAGTAATCAATGGGAAGGCTCGGACAATCAAAGAGTTGAGTGAAAAACTATTTCGCAGCGAGTCGACCATCCGCCGCAAATTGAAAGAGTTGCAGAAAGAGTTTGCGCCTTTGGAATTAACGATTCAACAGGGACAAGTTCTTTTTTGCGCACCGGAGCCGACTGTACGGATGTACCTGTCCGTCTATTATTGGCGCTTGTTTCGGGGGAAAGTTTGGCCGTTTTCTCTGCTTCAGCATGAGCTAGTCAAAGAAATCAGTCAAGGAATCCAAGGTTTTTTCCAGATTACGCTGAATCCGATCAAGGAGCAGCGACTGGAATATTTGGTAGCCGCGCATTTGCTGCGAGAGGCTCAATCCTATCCGCTAGAAAAAAATTCAGACAGCCAAAACACCTTGAGTAATGATCCACTCTTCAATGATTTTTATCGTCAGTTAAAACCAATCATGCCAGCCTATTTTCACAGACAAGTTTCGCTGGGAAATTTATTTTTAAATCTGTTGACGCGGGAAGAGTATTATCAGGTGCCGACTATGGCCAAGCGAATCCGGCACTTATTGGCAAAGTCGCCTTTTTCGGTAATAGCTGAGGTAGAGGCGATGTATCGGCTGCTGGAAAAGAAGATTAATGCTCCGTCGACATGGCAAAGCTTTCAAGCTCTGCATGCGGAGAACTATTTGATCAGCGGACATTTGTACCATCGTCTGTTTCCTGTGATTCGCTATAATATTAATGGGAAAGCCTTTTGGACGATGGTCACTCAGCAGCAGCCCAAGCTTGTGGCATTTGTATCAGAGATTTTAGCGGATCAAGGTGGAAGCGAATCGATTCTATTCGGTCGTTATCTATCTGTTTTGCGTCGTTTGCCTGAATTAACGGACCAGCCTGTGCTGAAGCTCTTTTTACAGACAGATCTGCCAGAGTTCGAAGAGCTGATTTTAAAAGAAGACCTGCGGCGTTTTCTCGCCAATGACTTTCAGGTCGTTTTTGTGGAAGCATTAATCAACAGTGATCTCTGTCTGACGACCAGTCTGCTTTACGAGGATGAGGAAGTTCCGACTTTAACAATCACACAGGAATTACGGATGGCAGATTATTTCGCCTTATTAAGGTTATTACAAGGATTCGGCGGTAAGAGTTTTTAACCGTCGATTTTTGTGCTAGAATAATGAGAACATATGTGCAGTTTGTCATTGGTTTTAGGAACGAAAAACGAATGGAAATGAGCCGTATATTACCTGTTTAGAATTTCATTTTCTTTACACAAGAAAGGAACAATTATGTACGAATATATTACAGGTCGTTTGACCTTCATCAGTCCTGGCTATGTGGTGCTGGATGTAAATGGGATCGGCTATCAAATCGCGATGGGCAATCCGTATCGTTACAGCAGCAAAATGGAGCAGTCCATCACAATCTATGTGCAGCAGATCATTCGTGAGGACGCCCATTTACTATATGGTTTTGAAACACTCGCCGAAAAAGAGTTGTTTTTACGTCTGCTGTCTGTTTCAGGGATCGGACCGAAAAGCGGATTAGCGATCATGGCAAATGAAGATCATCAAGGACTGATTCAAGCAATCGAAGCCGGCGATGTGACCTATTTGACGAAGTTCCCCGGTGTCGGCAAAAAGACTGCTCAGCAAATGGTCTTGGATCTGAAGGGTAAGCTGACCGAATTAGTCGAAGATCCGATGTCGCTATTTTATGAGGGCAACGATGATACGGCACTGGCGGAAGCGATGGAAGCCTTGCAGGCCTTGGGCTACAGTCCGAAAGAGATCAAGAAGGTCGAAAAGGTGCTGGAAAAGGAAACACTGCAAAACACCGACGATTACTTGCGGGCAGCACTAAAATTAATGATGAAGAAATAGGAGGACGACTTAGATGGATGAAGAACGTTTGCTTTCACCGGATGCGGATGAGAGTGATAAGAGTTTAGAAAAATCATTGCGTCCTCGTTATCTTGCACAATACATCGGGCAGGATAAGGTTAAGCAAGAGCTGTCGATCTATATCGAAGCGGCGAAAAACCGGCAAGAAGCGCTGGATCATGTCTTGCTTTACGGTCCGCCCGGACTAGGGAAAACGACGATGGCGATGGTGATTGCTAATGAAATGGATGTCCAGATTCGTTCGACCAGCGGACCGGCGATTGAACGACCGGGTGATCTAGTGGCGATTCTGAATGAATTAGAACCTGGTGATGTCTTGTTTATCGATGAAATACATCGCTTGCCGCGGGTAGCGGAGGAAACCTTGTATTCAGCGATGGAGGATTATTATGTCGATATCATGGTAGGACAAGGCCCGACCGCACACCCCGTGCATTTTCCATTGCCGCCGTTTACCTTAGTCGGCGCGACGACCAGGGCAGGAATGCTTTCAGCACCTTTACGAGATCGATTTGGGATCATTTCCCATATGGAATATTATGAGGAGGAGGATTTACGGGAGATCGTCCTGCGTTCAGCCGATATTTTTCAAACCGAGATTGTGGAAGAAGGCGCAGTCGAGATTGCCCGTCGTTCACGTGGCACTCCGCGGATCGCCAACCGTTTGCTGAAGCGTATCCGGGATTTCGCACAAGTTCAGTCGGATGGGGTGATTGACCGCATTGTCGCAGATCAGGCACTTGGGCTATTACAAGTTGATGAAGCCGGCTTGGATTATGTCGATCAAAAGCTGTTAAAGACGATGATCGAGCTCTATCATGGCGGTCCAATCGGACTTAGCACACTCGCTGTCAACATCGGCGAGGAACGGGAAACGGTGGAAGATATGTACGAACCTTATTTGATCCAAAAAGGCTTTATCAAACGAACACCACGGGGCCGCATGGCGACACCGTTAGCTTATGAACATTTCAATTATCCTTATCAAGCATAGAAGGTGAAAAAATGGCGGAAGGAAAAGCGACCAAAGAAACATTTGTCCAAGCACTAGTCGCAGCGTGCCAAGAAAAGAATTACGACAAGATCACTGTTCAAGATATCAGTCAAAAGGCCAGCTTGAACCGCCAAACATTTTATTATCACTTTAAGGGCAAGAATGACCTGCTCCATTACGCCTATTATCAGCGAGGACTGCAATATCTAGTCTCCGATGATTTAGCGTTGACCAACTGGGAAGAATCCGTTCTGAAAATGTTGAAGGAAATGCAGGTCTGCCATCAGTTCTATTTGAATACAGTGAAGGCGAAGCCAGAAGTATTGACGAAAGAGTTCAATGAATTGGCACAGCACTTATTTGTTCGCTTATTTGATGAAGTTGATCAGGAGGGCGAGCTTTCGCCAACCGATAAAGAGTTTTATGCCCGCTTCTTAGCCCATGGCTGCGGCGGAATTTTGATCGACTGGCTGTTAGCAGGTGCAGATCAACCGCCCATCACGATCGCAGCACAGTTATTTCGTTTTGCTAAAGACATTGAATTTTTTGCTTATCGACTATACGAAAAAGACTGGAACGAGCGTTAAGCTCAGTCCAGTCCGTTGACGATATGTTTGATCGGCTGCTGATTTACTAGCGCGATCGCATTTTTTGCCACGATCTCAGCCATCTGATCCCGCGCTTCTACACTGGCGTTACCGATATGCGGGGTGAGGATGACGTTGGATAGCTCCTTCAATCCTTCGGTGACTTGCGGTTCAAATTCATAAACATCTAATGCAGCCCCGGCGATTTGCTGGTTCTTTATAGCTTGCAGCAAGGCAGCTTCGTCAATTAATGGACCGCGGGCGGCATTAATCAGCAAGGCACTGTCTTTCATTTGTTCAAATGTTTCGCTTGTGAATAGATGATGCGTATCTTCCGTTAAAGGAGCATGCAAGGTCAAAACATCGGCCTGCTGAATCACTTCAGCTTGAGAACAATAGGTTGCCTGCAATTTTTCTTCTAAATCGGCATTCAATGGATGTCGCTGATGGTAGATAATCTTCATACCAAAAGCATTCATCATTTGGGCCAAGGCTTGACCAATTTGTCCCATGCCGATGATTCCTAAGGTTTTATCTTTAAGCTCATGCCCTAAGAAAAAGAGCGGTGCCCAGCCGTCAAAGCCTTGATCGTGCATTAAACGATCACCTTCGACGATTCGGCGTGACAGGCTGATAATTAATCCAGCCGTCAACTCTGCAGTGGCATTCGTAGAGACGACCGGTGTATTCGTTACATAGATTTTTTGCTCTTTCGCATAGGCGCTGTCGATATTGTTAAAGCCGGCACCGAAATTGGCGATCAATTTCAGCTTAGGTGCGGCATCAATGACCTCGCGATCGACCTGTGTAGAGAGCGGACAAATCAATACTTGGCAGTCAGCGACATTTTCGATCAATTCCCTTTTCGAAATCAGTCCGCTGCCTTCATAAACCTGATAATCAAGTCCAGCTTCTTTTAATAAGTTTGTGCCAAGCTCGGGCAGTTTGGCGGAAAGATAAATTTTACTCATTTACAATCCCTCGTTTCATTTCGATAAATTGACTATAGCACAGGAGGAATGACATGAAAAAGATTCTATTTGTATGTATGGGAAATATTTGCCGTTCACCGATGGCCGAAGCGATTTTTCGCGATGCGCTGGAAAAAGAGCGGAAGGATAATTATCAAGTCGATTCAGCAGCCACCAGCCGCTGGGAGGTCGGAAACCCGCCCCATCGCGGAACCCAGAAGCTGTTGTCGCAGCATCATATTTCTACTAAAGGAATGCGCGCTCGCCAAGTTACTACTGAGGATTTCTATGAGGCAGATTACATCATCGGGATGGATCAGGAAAATGTCTACGATTTGGAATCAATGGCTCCAGCGGGTACGGAAGATAAGATTTATTTGTATCTGGATCGCGTGCCGGGTCATGAGGGAGAAAGCATTCCAGACCCTTGGTACACAGGGAATTTTGAAGAAACCTATGAATTAATTGAAAAAGGTTTAAACGAATGGTTAACTTTTTTTGAATTGGACTAGATTCCTTGTTTTTTCTTGTGAATTTAAGTAAAATCAAACTACGCAACCGTGCTCTTGATAGGAGGAAGCTGAATGACTAAAAACGAGAAGCCAAAAAAGAATTTAATCAAGCTGTTTTCAAATTCATCGTATCGTTTCATCTCGGATTTTTTGAATGATTCTGCTGAAAAACGTGCCCAAGAGCAGGCCAACGAGAATATTTTTCTCAAACTGAAGATGGCAGCTCTACAGAATAGTTTAGTGGTCATTCAAGTTCAAGATGAGAAAAACGAAGAAAAGTTTCATACGATCTCAGGCTGGCTGCCTAAAGTTGTCGCTAATGAATCTATCGTTATTCGCACTCAAGACAACCAATTAGTGATGCTGACGATTGATCGGATCAAAAAGGTAACGACCCTATCACCAAGCGGAGATCAGGAAAGTATTTCACGATAAAAGTATTTTATACATTTACGAGCAATCAGACATCTGTTATACTCTAGATGTACTAGAAAATAGAATAATACTGTCGCAAAGGGGAGCCCTCGGGCTGAGATTGAGATTACTCTAAACCCTAGTACCTGTTTCGGTTATTCGAGCGTAGGAATTGTGATGAAGTAAAGATATTTACTTCTCCTTTGTGGACTGTATGTTCAAAAGGAGGAGTTTTTTTATGCACAAAACAAGAATCATGATCGAAGGGACGATCGTGGCGGCATTAGCCTTCATGCTGTCACTGATTCCGACAACGATCGGCAGCAGCTTTACCGTTTCACTAGGGATGATTCCAATGACTTTGTTCGCATTGCGCCGTGGTGTGAAACCCGCGTTGCTTTCAGCGTTCATCTGGGGGATCTTGCATTTTCCAGCGGGGGATGTTTACTTTTTAAGTGTCATTCAAGTACTGATCGAATACCCGATTGCATTTACCTTTGCAGGATTCGCCGGGCTGTATGCTAAGAAAGTTCAACAGGCACTAGTTGATGAAGACTTGCGAGGCGCTCGTAAAAATATTATTTACGGGACGATTATGGGGACCGGAGCAAGATTCTTCTGGCATTTTATCGCGGGTGTGGTTTTCTGGGGCAGTTATGCTTTATGGGGCTTGAATCCGTGGATCTTCTCACTGATTATGAACGGAGTCAGCGGCTTGGCGACAGCCGTCGTGACAGCGATCGTTGCGGTCATCGTTGCTGAAAAAGTCCCGCAGCTATTTTTGCCGAAAGACGGAAACTTGATCCAGAAACAAAGCCATCAATAAACAGTAAAAAAAGCATTTGTCCTTAGCAGACAAATGCTTTTTATTAGCGGAATGAGAAGACCGGATCATCATTTTCGACTTCCAATGACCATAGCTGTTTGGTGGTATCGTAAGTAATCTCTGCGATCTGCTGTTCTTTTTTATAGTTCTTAGGACTGCGACGCCAGCCTTTTTCATCAGATAGGAAAATCGGGATACTGTAGACCCGATTTTTTAGTTCGGACTCACTGAGACAAAAAATTGCACCTTCCTGTAAGATCGGATATAATTCCTTCAATAATTCGCCATCCAATGGTGCGACAGAAGAACCTCTACGGAAAAACGACCGCCGATCATTGACCCTTTCCAACACGACACGGGTCAATTTGCTAGCAAGGATACGATAGAACTCATCTAAATAGCGATAATATACTCGCATTGTTCCATTGCCCAAATTGAAGTACACGAAATTATTCTGTAACTTGTAAAAAAAAGGCGAGTGCAGGTGTGTCCGCATATGACCAAAATAAAGCAGTTCTGAAATTTCTAATGGAGTTAGTTCTTTTAGCATCGCTAAATCATTAAAATCAATCCACTTGATTCCTTTGGATTGAGTAAAGACTTTGTTGTTGAAGAATTGTTGGACTTGTTCAGGACTATTAACGATCTTCAACCCTGTATGAGGCTCGTATTCTCCAGCCTCTGCGACAGGATCTAGCAATAACAAATGTTTAGGTTGATGGACGATTCCATCAACAAAATCGTTGGGTGAAAAACCTTTTGAAAGCACAGCATTACTTGTGGAATCGATGTAAGCAAATAACGTATCTGGCACAAATTTTCACCCTTTCTAATAGTCGTCACAATCATTTTAACTCAATAATAAAAAAAAAGCTCGTATCTTTTATTTTAAAATTAGATTACAAATGCCTTAAAAACTGCAACATTGAAGCACTTTGTTAACATTTAAAATCATTTTAATAAATAACAACTTTCTAATGCATTTATTTCTTTTTTTAATTTTTTTTCTATTAAGTGAAAGTAGTATCACGGGAATGAATAGAGTATGATATGATTAGCGGGAGAAAGCGGGAGAAAGCGGGAGGCTTGAGATGAAGAAAAAAAGAAATTGGTTAATAAATATTTTTCTTTTCTTATTATTGTTAGTAGGTTTGGCTTTGATTTTCAACAATCAAATCAAATATTTCTTGATGCAATATAATGGCGAGCGCTATGCAGTAGCGAAAATAGACCGAGCCGAGATCGATAAAAATATGGAAAAAGAAGCATCCTTTGATTTCGATGCGGTGCAGCCAGCCAGTACAGAAGCAGTACTACAGGCACAGCTAAGCAATAAACGGCTGCCTGTGATCGGCGGGATTGCGATTCCATCGGTAGAGATCAATTTGCCGATTTTCAAGGGCTTATCCAACGAAGTATTGCTCTATGGGGCAGGGACATTGTCGCCAGATCAGAAATTAGGCGAGGGAAATTACGCATTGGCGAGTCACCGTGCGGATCGCCCAGGCCTTTTATTTACACCGCTTGAGAGTGTCAAAGAAGGCGATTTGATTTATTTGACGGATCTGCATAATATCTACACCTATAAAACGACGCTGAAGGTTCGCGTTCAGCCGACTGAAGTAAAATATTTGGATGTGCAGCCGGACAAACAGCAGGTGACGTTGATTACCTGTGGTGAGATTGAAGGTGTGACGCGGATCATCGTACAAGGAGATCTTGTGGCTATGACGCCAGTCAACAATGCAACAGATACAATGCGCAAGGCATTTGAGATGGAACAAAAAACCTATTAGAAGTTGTCGAGACAGGGAAATCACTTTTCTGTCTCGCTTTTTGTTTGTCCAGCTTTTCGCGATACCAATAAGTTGGAGAGTATAGACTAAACGATTCAGTCTATATCAATTGACGAAATGTTGTTAGAAGGTATAGAAAATGAAAATTTATTAACCATTTGTCAGAAAACTTCAAAGTGCGCTTTGAAGTTTTTTGTTGGAGGAATATTTCTGATATACTAAAACAAATATGCTGAGTTGATTTGACAGACGGCAAATCAGGGGAGGAAGCGATGGAGCTAAAAAGAATTTATGTATCGGATCTGTTAGCGGTTTGGGAAGAGTTCCAACAAACACATCTGCTTTTTCCTTTCTATGCGTCTCACGGACAGGCACGGACAGAATTTTTGGCGGCGGTCAAGCGCGGGGAAGGCTATTGGGTGCAAAAAAAATCCCAATGGCTGCTTGTAGACAAGACAGATAAAAGGGATGCTTGGCAGATCAATAATTTGCTCATCTCAGCGAATCTGGGCTGGCAGACAGCTTTTGTGCTGCTGGAAAATGCTGCCCGGCAAAAGTTTAAACAGGCGCTCCACTTCAGGCTGGATGCCAATTTGATTTTGCAGCAATGGCTAACCACAAACGGCTATCAGCTGTCTAATGGGTTGTGGCAAAAAGAATTAGTCTATCACACGGGATTGGTGCTGGGGGGTGGCGGTGCGCGAGGCTCCTATCAAATCGGTGTCTGGAAGGCCCTCCTAGAAAAAAATATTCAATTTGAAGTGATCACCGGAACATCCGTCGGCGGCTTGAATGGGGCGTTGATCACACAGGGAGATTACAATCAAGCCTTAGCACTTTGGGAAGAGATTGAGACGGATAAGGTTCTGGACATCACCTTCAAAGAAGTGGAGGAGCTGGACTTTTCAGCCCAAGTCGACCAATTGCGTACGTTTATTCGAACGTCTTTGCGGCAACGCGGGGTTTCCTCCGAACCGCTCAGACGCTTATTGGAGGAACGTTTGGATGCCCAAAAAATTCAATCGGGCTGTCCTTTTTATGTCGTCGCGACAAAGGTCCCAGCTTTCCAAGAAGTTGTTGTGCCAATCCACCAGTGTCCGAAAACAGAGATCATTGATTGGTTATTGGCTTCTTCGGCCTTCTTTCCTATGATGGCAATGGCGAAAATTAAGAACGAGCGCTATGTAGATGGCGGCTATCGTAATAATCTGCCTGTCGATATCGCTATGGAAAAACCAATAACGGAATTGATTGTCGTGGATGTTCATGGTCCCGGACTGGACAAAAAATATCGCTTACCGGATGAGATTGCCGAACTGGCTTTGGCAAGTCCGTGGAGTTTAGGCGATTTATTGTTGTTCCAAAGTGCACGTTCATCAGAAAATATTGATCTTGGTTATTTGGAGGCTAAGCGAGCGTTGGGGGAACTGCAGGGCTATCGCTACTTTTTTGGTCGTTCTGTTGATTTTGAAACGATCACAAAGAAATTTTTGCGTTATCTAAAAAACAAAATCAAGGTCAATTTGAGTTCGCTATATACCGAGCTGCAAAAATATTTCCATCAAAGTGTTCCAATCGAGCTACTTAGTTTAGCGTTTATGGAGTTTTTTGCCTATTGGGTAAAGGTTTCGCCGGTAAAGGTATATACGCCGCAAGAGTTTGTCGAAACGATTTTGCAGCAATTCGAGATGCCAATCAAATTGAGTGCGAATTATTCGGTACAGGAGCAAATTGAAGATTTTCTTGAGAATCACAATGTTTTTTCAGATTATTATCAAGTGTTGCAGATCTATCAGCAGGATGGAACGCTAGAGGCTGCGTATCGTCGTTGGCCGATTCCTACCATGCTTGCGCTCTTTTTCAAGTATCTGCGAGACGGCAATTTTATGAATGATCTGTTTGATGAGAAATAACCTTATTTATAGATAAGTAGGAGGAATTATGATGGCTGAATTTAATTATGAAATCGTTGAAGAAATCGCAGTTCTATCGGAGAATCCGAAGGGCTGGCGTAAGGAATTGAACCTGGTGAGCTGGAATGAACGTCCGCCAAAATTTGATTTGCGGGATTGGGCACCCGGTCATGAGAAGATGGGCAAGGGTGTGACCCTGAGCAATGAAGAATTTGCAGTGTTAAAAGAGACCTTGAGCAAGATGTAGAAGAGAGGATCAGAACAAATGAAAAGTATGACTGGTTACGGACAGGCGGCACAAACCAATGATGTCTATGAGTTGAATATCGAATTGAAAAGCGTCAACAATCGATTCTTGGATTTGCAGATCCGGATGCCGAAGGAACTAAATCCTTTTGAAGCGCTGATTCGCAAAATCGCGAAGGAAAAAATCCAACGCGGAAGGGTCGATGTATTCATTAATTTGACGCCGTTGAAAAGTGGCAACAAGCAGGTTTCGGTGGATTGGACATTGCTGCAGCAATTAGTCGCTGAACTGCAAAATGGCGGAAAAGAACATTTTGGTATTGTGGACTTTCCAGTCGATCAGGTTTTAGTCAAAGCAATGGAACAGTCTGATTTTGTCACCTTAGTCGATCAGCCGACCGAAGAAGACACGCTAGAAGAATTGGTCCAGGCTGTTGCTGATAAAGCCTTCACCCAATTGGCGACCAGCCGTGAGCATGAAGGCGCTGGTATTCAAAAAGTTTTGGTTGAGTATGGCGGCAAGGTCCAAACCCTAGTCGCTGAGTTGAATGGATTCGTGACAGAATACGAAGCAGACTTCCAACAACGGTATCAAGCGAAGCTGGAAGAATATCTGGGCAATACCGTGGATCAAGATCGTTTATTGACAGAATTGGCGATTTTACTGGAACGCGGCGACATCCATGAAGAGCTGGACCGTTTGAGCATCCATTTAGAAAAGCTGGCGAAACTTTTGCAGACAACGGAGCCAGTCGGTCGCGAACTGGATTTCTTATTGCAGGAAATGAACCGTGAAGTCAATACGATCGGCTCAAAATCAAGTCCAATCCAAATCAAAGATATCGTTGTCCAATTGAAAACGATCCTAGAAAAAATTCGGGAACAAATCCAAAATGTCGAGTAGTTCTGTGAAATTTTATAAGAATTCAGAAGCTGCTTAGCGATGCCTCTTGAAATTCTCACAAAAAAAGTGCACAATAGGCGTTAGCGAAAAAGAGCATGAAAGGGCGTTAGTATGTCTGAACGAGGACTGTTGATTGTATTGTCGGGACCTTCCGGAGTTGGAAAAGGAACGGTCAGAAAAGCCATTTTTGAAAGAGATGATAATGAGTTCCAATACTCTGTCTCAATGACCACCCGTCCTATGCGGGAAGGGGAAGTTGACGGCGTCGATTATTATTTCCGTACCAAGGAAGAATTTGAGGCGATGATCGAAGCAGGCGAGATGCTGGAGTATGCTGAGTATGTCGGAAATTATTATGGCACACCGCTAACTTATGTAAACCAAACATTGGATGAAGGCAAGGATGTCTTTCTAGAGATCGAAGTCCAAGGAGCCCAACAGGTGAAAGAAAAAGTGCCAGACGGCGTCTTTATTTTTCTAACGCCGCCAGATCTTGCGGAATTAAAAGCCCGCATTGTTGGCCGAGGCACTGACAGCCCTGAAGTAATCGAAGAACGGATGCGCGTTGCGCGTCAAGAGATCGAAATGATGGCTCTTTATGATTACGCAGTTGTTAATGACCAAGTACCAAAAGCTGTTGATCGAATCAAAGATATCATCATCAGTGAACACTACCGAGTTGACCGAGTAATTGGTAAATATATTAAAATGTTAAAGGAGATATAAGCTTATGATGTTAAAACCTTCGATTGATACGTTGTTAGACCATGTAAATTCAAAATATTCTTTAGTAATCTTAGCCAGTAAACGCGCACATGAATTAGATGCAGGTGCACAGCCTACTTTGGATTCATTTGAATCTGTTAAAAGTGTGGGCCAAGCCTTAGAAGAAATCGATGCAGGTGCTGTGATCAATGATCCGCATCCAGAAATCAAACGTGAACGTTTGAAAATGGAAGAAGAAGAGCGCCACTTGCAGCGTGAACGTGATCAACGCGATCTGGAAGCGCGCATCCGCAACGAACAAAACTAGGCATAGATTTTTCTTGCCGAAGAAGCGTAAATGGGATTGTACCAAATACTTTTGGCGCAGTCCCTTCTTTTTTGTGTCAAAGTTTTCCCTACATAGTTTCATAAACTTAGACGTACATAGTTGAAATCGAGTACAATATTCAAGAATGGAGGCGGAAAAATGAAATTAGCACAAGTGATTGTAGATGTGCCGGCAATGCAGACGGATCAACCGTTTAGTTACTTGATCCCGCCTCAATTAGCAGTAGAAGTCGGCATGCGGGTGGAGGTTGGCTTTGGCCCAAGACATGTTCAAGGTTTCGTTGTTGGTTTTGAGACTGCGCCAGAACCGCTGCCGGATAATTTAAAACCGATTATTCGTGTGTTGGACTTAACGCCAGTTTTGAATCAGGAATTATTGGCGTTGGCGGATTACATGAAAGAAACGACCTTTGCCTTTAAAGTGACTTGTTTGCAAACCATGCTACCCAGTGTGATGAAGGCAGATTATCAAAAACGACTGTTTCTTGTTGAGGAAAATGCAGCCGTCCAAGCGAAATACTTTGGCGATTCAGATTCACTCACGTGGGAGGAGGCAGAAGCCCAAGGCTGGTTGAAAGAACTAGCAATACTACGTGAACAAGGCATTGTTGAGCTGCGCTATGAAGTTCACACCAAAAACAAGGTGAAGACAGAGCGGTATATTAAACGAACCTTTGCACCAGAAAATAAAGATAAATTAAAAGCCGATTTACGTAAAAATTCCTATAAGCAAGAACAGCTACTAGACTATCTAGCGGAGCTTTCTGAAGAAGAACTGATTGCTGTCAAACAAATGAAGGCAGAAGATTTTTCCTTGGCCAATTTGAATCAAGCAGAAAAAAAGGGCTGGCTGGAATTTGTGGCAGTAGAAAAATATCGCGATCCTTACGCTGAAAGAGAAATTGAACAAACTTCAGCACTGGATTTGAATACCGAGCAAAGAACGGCTTATGAAGCCATCAGTCAAAAGAGCGCTTCAAATGAACATCAGGTTTTTCTGTTAGAAGGTGTGACTGGCAGTGGCAAGACCGAAGTTTATTTGCAGGTGATTCAAGATGTATTGGCAAATGGGCAAACGGCGATGATGCTGGTACCGGAAATTTCTTTGACGCCGCAGATGGCGACGCGCTTCAAAGCCCGCTTCGGCAGTGAAGTAGCCGTTTTACACAGCGGCCTATCGCAGGGAGAGAAATACGATGAATGGCGTAAGCTAGAACGTGGAGAAGCGCATGTAGTAGTAGGAGCCCGTTCAGCGATTTTCGCTCCGTTAGAAAATCTTGGCGTGATCATCGTAGACGAAGAACATGAGACCAGCTATAAACAAGATGAGTCTCCACGATACCACGCTCGTGATCTTGCGATTTGGCGTGGGAAATACCATCATTGTCCGGTCGTTCTTGGTAGTGCGACCCCTTCGCTAGAATCCCGTGCGCGAGGACAAAAAGGGGTCTATCAATTATTGAAGCTGACAGAGCGAGCGAACGCCCAGGCAAAACTACCGATGGTTGAGATCGTTGATATGCGGGAAGAAATGCAGCGTCGCTTAAACTCTTCTTTTTCTGAAAGTTTGGAAGAGAAGCTGCGTGATCGCTTAGCTAGAGGCGAACAGAGTGTTCTTTTGTTGAACAGACGGGGATACTCCTCCTTTGTGATGTGCCGAGATTGCGGCTTTGTGTTACCTTGCCCCAATTGCGACATCTCTTTAACGCTACATATGGACACGAAGACAATGCGCTGCCATTACTGTGGTCACGAAGAAGGAATTCCCCATCGTTGTCCGAACTGCGGCAAGGACAAAATTCGCTACTTCGGAACCGGAACAGAAAAAGTGCAGGAAGAATTAGAAGAACTAATCCCTGAAGCTCGGGTTTTGCGAATGGATGTTGACACGACTCGTCGCAAAGGTGCTCATGAGAAGATATTGACAGCTTTTGGAGAGCGTGAAGCGGATATCCTGTTAGGTACGCAAATGATTGCCAAAGGTCTGGATTTTCCGAATGTGACGCTAGTCGGGGTACTAAATGCGGACACTGCTTTGAACCTGCCGGATTTCCGTTCCAGTGAACGAACGTTCCAATTGTTGACGCAGGTTAGCGGTCGTGCGGGTCGCGGTGAAAAAGCCGGTGAAGTGATCATTCAGACCTTCAATCCAGAACACTACACGATTAAGCTGGCTCAGCGTCATGATTACGAAAGCTTTTTCCAACAGGAGATGCGGATTCGTCATCAAACAGATTATCCACCTTATTATTACACGGTGAAGGTGACCGTTTCCCATCAGGAAGAAATGCGAGCCGCCCAAAAAGCGTTCCAATTAGCGGAACAATTACGGAAACAGCTTAGTCCGCAAAGTATTTTATTAGGACCGACACCTGGAGCGATCTTACGCATTAAAAATCGCTACTACTACCAACTGATTATCAAATACAAAAACGAGCCCAAATTACAGGCTACTTTAGAAGATATTTTACAGGTGAGTCAAAAGGATCAGCGCCAAGGGTTATTGATCGCGATTGATAATGAACCCATGTACTTTATTTAGAGAGAAGGGATACAATGCGTTACCCAATTATTATTCATCCTGACAAACGATTATACAAAAAAGCGGAGCCGATCAAATATATTACGGATGAGATCGTCACTTTATTAGACGACATGTATGAAACGATGGTGGCACACGATGGTATTGGCTTAGCTGCACCCCAGATCGGAAAAAATCTACGTATTGCAGTGATAGAAGTGGAAGAAGGAGATCGTTTTGATTTTATCAATCCCGAGATCATTGATCGTAAAGGGAAGAATATTGATGTTGAAGGCTGTCTTTCGATTCCAGAAACCTATGGAACGGTTGAACGCGCAGATGAAGTGACTGTGCGTTACTATGACCGTGAAGGTACAGAAATGGAAGTCACAGCTTATGGCTATTTGGCCCGTGCCTTTCAGCATGAGATTGATCATTTAGATGGTAAGCTGTTCATTGATCAAGTGATCGAAATGATTACACCAGAAGATTTAGAAAGATATATGGAGGAACATGCCGATGACTAAAATTGTATTTATGGGAACCCCCGCCTTTTCAGTACCGATCCTTGAAAGCTTGATTGAGGCAGGCTATGATATTGCTGCTGTTGTCACACAGCCAGATCGTCCAGTTGGTCGGAAAAAGATCATCACACCGACGCCAGTAAAGGAAGCAGCATTGAAGCATGGCTTATTAGTTTTGCAGCCAGAAAAAATCAGTGGTTCTCCTGAGATGGAGAAGATCAAAGAATTAGCGCCTGATTTATTAATCACAGCGGCTTTCGGACAATTTTTACCGGAGAAGCTATTACAAGTTCCTAGACTAGGAGCAATTAATGTTCATGCGTCATTGCTACCTAAATATCGCGGCGGTGCCCCTGTACATTATGCGATCATGGAAGGCGAAGCTGAAACAGGCGTGACGATCATGGAGATGATCAAAAAAATGGACGCTGGCGGTATCTTCAGTCAACAAAAAATCGCCATCACGAAACAAGATGATGTCGGTACGATGTTTGAAAAACTTAGCCAAGTAGGAAAAGAACTACTGCTAAAAACATTGCCAAAGATCATCTCTGGCGAACTGAAGCCAACGCCACAAAACGAAGAGGAAGCCACGTTTTCACCAAACATCAGTCGTGAACAAGAAGCGATCGATTGGCAGAAGACAGCGGAAGAAGTCGATAATCAGGTTCGAGGAATGCATCCATGGCCTGTGGCGTTTACAACTTATGAAGGTGCACGATGGAAAATTTTCCACACAACTCCGCTAGAAGAAACAACATCAGCAGCTCCGGGTACAATTATTAAACGTACAAAAAAAGAATTACACATAGCCTGCGGAAATGGCAGTGTTTTGGCCATTGACGAACTGCAGCCAGCCGGCAAAGCCAAGCAAGCGATCCAAGCCTTTCTAAACGGCAGTGGTCAAGCAGTTGCTGAAGGGCAGCAGGTGGGCTAGATGGCAAAAATTCCCAAAAAATTATTACGCTCAGTCCGTTTTACCGCACTTGAAGCGATCGAACGGATCAATCGTGGCGGCGCTTATTCCAATTTACTGTTGAACGAATTGATTCAAAAGAACCAAGTCGACGGAAAAGACACCGCCCTATTAACCGAGCTTGTTTATGGCACACTCAGCCGCCAGCTTTTATTAGCGTATGATATTGAACCTTTTATCAAAAAGGCGAAGAAAGTTAATCCGTGGGTCAAAAGCTTATTGCAGCTATCGATTTACCAAATGCTCTATTTAGATCGAGTCCCAGACCATGCGATTATTAATGAAGCGGTGGAAATCGCTAAAGCGAAAGGGAATCCTGGCACGGGAAAATTTGTCAATGGTGTCCTGCGCTCATTTCAACGTGAAGGTGCACCATCGTTGGAGCTGATTCAAGACCCAATTGAACGTTTGGCAACAGAGATTAGCCTGCCGAGATTTCTCACAGAAAAATTTGTGGCAGAAATTGGTGAAGAAGAGACACGTAAATTGGGCTTGTCCTTATTGGAACCTAGTCGGGTCAGTGCTCGGATTGATCCGCGGTTCTTAACGCGTGCAGAGGCGATCGAAGCTTTGGAAGAAGACGGAATTGAAGCGCGGCTCAGCGAACTTTCGCCTTATGGTATTGTTGCCGATAAGGGTTTTCTAGCCGGTAGTGAATTATTCCAAAATGGCTGGCTGACGATTCAAGATGAGAGCTCGATGCTGGTTGCTCAAGCGATGCAGATCAAACCAGGTCAAAAAGTTTTGGACGCCTGTGCAGCACCAGGCGGGAAAACAACACATATCGCGGCTTTGCTGCAGGATGAAGGTTCAGTGACCGCACTGGACATTCATGATCATAAGCTGAAATTAGTTCAGGAGAATGCGGAACGTCTGCGAGTAGCAGATATGGTTGTGACGAAGAAAATGGATGCCCGTGAAGCGGCAGAAAATTTTGAACCAGAAAGTTTTGACCGTATCTTGGTAGATGCGCCATGTTCAGGTTTAGGCTTGATGCGTCGAAAACCGGATATCAAGTATCAGAAAAAACCACAAGATTTTGTTCAATTGCCCAAAATTCAACTAGAAATTTTAAAGAATTGCGCTCCCACATTGAAATCAGGTGGAATTATGGTATACAGTACATGTACAATTGCAAAAGAAGAGAATCAAAAAGTGGTGGCTGAGTTTTTAGCAACTCACCCTGAATTTGAAAAAATTGAACTAGATTTAGAAATGAAACTACAGCCGGCGATTCAAGATCAAATGTTGGTTTTATATCCAGAAATGTTTATGACGGATGGCTTTTTTATTTGTGCAATGCGAAAAAAATAGAAAAATGAGGTGGACAAAAGGATGGAGATCCAATTTCAATCAGACATTGGCAAGCGGCGCAATATGAATCAAGACTATGCAAATGTATTTACTAATCAAGCAGGAATGTATTTGGCGATATTAGCTGATGGCATGGGCGGTCATTTAGCTGGCGATGTTGCTAGTAAAATGGCGGTAGACGGTTTAGGCGCTGCTTGGTCAACCTCGACTATCGCACAGCCGGAAGAAGCCGCTAAATGGTTTTCAACTGAAATCCAAAATGTCAATGAAGCAATCTATCAAGAAGGAATTGCTAATCCAGAAATGCAGGGAATGGGGACAACGATTGTCAGCACGGCGTTGTTAGATGAAAAATTTGTGTTGGCTCACGTTGGTGATAGCCGGGCATACTTAATCCAAAATAATCAATTACAACAGTTGACAGATGATCATTCCTTGGTCAATGAACTGCTGAAGTCTGGGGAAATTACTGAAGAAATGGCAGCAATCCACCCGCAAAAAAATGTGTTGACTCGTTCAGTGGGTATCGCAGGGACGATTAAGACAGATATTTCAGAGCATCAGTGTCATCAGAACGATTATTTGTTATTGTGTTCAGACGGATTGACCAATATGGTGAGTGAAGAAAATATTTTAGCAATCGTGGAAAGTGATCAAACATTGGAAGCGAAGACCAAGCAGCTGATTAATGCAGCCAATGATGCTGGCGGTGCGGACAATATCACCGTTTTGCTGATCCATTTTGAAGGGGAGGCTCGTCCATGATTGAAATAGGCAAATTGGTCAATGGACGTTACAAAGTTATCGCCAATATCGGCAGCGGCGGTATGGCAAACGTCTTTTTGGCCCACGATTTGATTTTGGATCGTGATGTTGCCATCAAAATATTACGCTTTGACTTTCAAAATGATCAAACTGCAATTCGCCGTTTTCAACGTGAAGCTTTAGCGGCAACCGAGATGGTCCACCTGAATATCGTAGGAGTATACGATGTGGATGAAGAAGACGGTATGCAGTACTTGGTCATGGAATATGTAAAAGGGATGGACCTGAAACGCTATATTCAAATGCATCAGCATATTCCTTACGGCAAGATTGTAGATATCATGGAACAAATTCTATCTGCAGTGAGCCTGGCTCATGCTCATGGTATTATTCACCGTGACTTGAAGCCGCAAAATATTTTGATGGATCAGGCAGGCGTGGTGAAAATCGCAGACTTCGGTATCGCGATCGCCTTATCTGAAACTTCTCTGACCCAAACGAACTCCATGCTGGGCTCGGTGCATTATTTATCACCAGAACAAGCCCGCGGCAGCATGGCAACGAAGCAATCAGATATTTATGCATTAGGGATTATTTTGTATGAAATGATCACGGGCAGTGTACCATTCGATGGCGAATCTGCTGTAACGATCGCATTGAAGCATTTCCAAGATGAGATGCCTTCAGTCAAAGGCTTTGACCCAGAAGTTCCGCAAGCTTTGGAAAATATCGTGATGCATGCCACTGCGAAGGAACCGGCTGATCGGTATAAAACGGCAGAAGAAATGGCAGCAGACCTTTCAACAGCGTTAACTCCAGCGCGGGCAAACGAATTGCCGTGGCGACCAACAGTGATGCTAGATGAAACGAAAGTGCTGACACCGATTCAACCGGAAGATATTCCAGCTGAAAAGCCCAAAGAGGAAACTCCGGAGCCAGAAGAAAAACCAAAAAAGAAAAAAGGCAGAAAACGCCTGATTATCATTTTTTTATTGCTGATGTTGGGAATTGGCGGAGTGGTCGGCTACCTGCTGACGAGCTCAGCCGAGATATCGGTTCCGCAGGTTGAGAATATGACTGAGGCGGAAGCCCGTGCAGCTATAAAAAAAGCGAACTTGTCGGTGGATAGTAAGACGTCAGAAGTCTCAAGTGATACAGTCCAAAAAGGCCGCGTCGTTAAAACTAATCCAGCAGCTGGAACAATGATCAAAAAGAGTCGACCCGTGCGACTATTCATCAGTTCAGGTACGCAAGAAGTGTCTATCAAAGACTATGAGGGTGAATCAATCGAAGATGCACAAGAAGATTTGATTGATATTGGATTTGCCGAGAAAAACATCCGCATCAAGAAAATAAATGATGACAACGTCGCTGTCGATCAGATTATCAGTCAAAGTCCTAGAGAAGGAACAAAGTTAAATCCGAAAACAGATGAAATTACCTTTGAAGTATCTAAGGGGCCAAAAACCTTTAAGATTGGAAAGTATTCAGGCATGACTTATGTGCAAGCGAGAGAAAACCTATTGGAGCTAGGGATTGCAGAAAGACAAATTATTGTGAACTATGAATCGAGTGAGACTGTCGCAGCGGAAGTAGTTCTTAGTCAGGATCCTGTAAGTGGAACAGCGCTTAAATCGACCGACACAATTACTCTGACGGTTAGTTCCGGAACTGCTTATGTTGAGCTAGAAGATTTAGCTGGTCAGGACAAAGGAGCTGCAGAGGCGACACTAACTAATAGTGGTCTGAAGTATACAGAGGTGGAAGAGTTTTCCGATGATGTGGAAGCTGGAAAAGTTACGCGGACAGATCCTGGAGCAGGCTCTAGCTCGCTTAAAAAGGGTGACACTGTGACACTCTATATCTCCAAGGGACCGGAGGAAAAGGAGAATACGTTTGACGTGACGATTTCTGCTAAGTACACTAATAAAGATGAAAATACACAAGACACGATCACTGTACTTTTAAAGGACAAGAACAAAACAACCTTAACTCAAGTTTTGAAATTTAATTTAGATAAGAACTTGTCGTCAACTGAACAAAAATTTTCTGTGACGACCGAAGAAGGCGGCAGCGCGACTGTGGAAGTTCGACGTAATGGAAATAGTGTAACTAAAGAAGTCAGTGGGCCAGAAACTATTACTGTACCTTAGAAAAAACCTTTCCTATTTTTTAGGAAAGGTTTTTTTAGGTCGTTTGTACTGAAATAGGTTTTGAAGTATGCTACAATAAAAAGGAAATTGAAGGATGGTATCCAGTTTTGAAATCGAATTGGTTTTCATCGGGAAATTATTTTTTTAGTGTGAAAAAGCCGTCGTTTTTCAGTTAGATAAAGGAGATGAGACGAATCAAAGGACAGATTCGTAAGGCCCTAAGTGGTTTTTATTACGTTGCCAGTGAAGGAAAGATTCATCAAACGCGTGCCCGCGGAAATTTTCGAAAAAAAAAATTAACACCTTTGGTTGGAGATGAAGTGGTTTTTAGCAGTGAAGAGAATAGTGAAGGCTACATTCTCGAGTTGCTGCCGCGCAAGAATGAGTTAGTGCGTCCGCCAGTTGCTAATGTCGATCAAGGGGTCATTGTGACTAGTTTAGTGGAACCGAATTTCTCATACAATCTATTAGATCGTTTCTTAGTGACGTTGGAAAATGAATACATTCATCCAATCATCTATTTATCCAAAACAGATTTAGTTGCTGACCAAGTCTTGGTGGATGAAATTCGATCAGTCTATGAACCGCTTGGTTATCCCGTAATTGATGGCGAACAAGACAAACAAAAACTGACAGATCTGTTTGCCGATAATTTGACTGTCTTTATGGGGCAATCAGGAGCCGGCAAGTCCACCTTATTGAATGATGTTTCGCCCGATTTGAATTTGGAAACAGGTGAGATTTCTGATGCGCTAGGACGAGGCCGTCATACGACACGGCATGTAGAACTCTTAGATTTGTTTAACGGTTTGGTCGCCGACACTCCGGGATTCAGCTCGATTGATTTCTTAGAAATATCTGCTGAAGAACTGCCCAAAGAGTTTCCTGAATTCCGCGAAGCCGCACCAGAATGTCGTTTTCGGGAATGCCGCCATGTAAAAGAGCCTGGCTGTGAAGTGAAACACCGAGTAGAAGAAGGTAAAATCGCCCAGACGCGTTATGATAATTATTTACAGTTTCTGCAGGAAATCGAAAAGCGCCGCCCTATTTATAAAAAGAATAAATAGTAATTGGATATTATATATAATACGTATGTAACTAATACGGCTTTGAACTTAGATTTTTTCTATAAGGAAAAATAAATACATTAAAATGAAAAAGGATGTCAGTCCAACTATTCGCAGTTCAGCTGTGATGAGAAGTAGATGAAATGTGTAGAAAACTCAAGGTAAGAGAAACCTAGTTGGATGATATACGGCTTGAAACTCAGACTTATTTTTTCTGTAAGGAAAAATAAATACATTAAAATGAAAAAGGAGTAAACATTATGAAAATTGCCCCATCGATTTTGAGTGCGGATTTCGCCCGTCTAGGCGAAGAGGTAAAAATGGTAGAAGATGCAGGTGTCGATTACATTCATATTGATGTGATGGATGGGAATTTCGTACCAAATATTTCTTTTGGTCAAGTTGTCGTGAGTGCCTTACGTCCTGTTACTAAATTACCACTAGATGTTCATTTGATGATTGCTAATCCAGAAAATTATATCAACGATTTTGCTAAAGCGGGTGCCGACATCATCATGGCTCATGTGGAAGCTACAACGCATATTCATCGTGTGATTCAAATGATAAAAGCAGCAGGTGTTAAGCCAGGTGTTGTATTGAATCCAGGAACACCAGTTGAATCGATCAAATATGTTTTAGGTGATGTCGATCAAATCTTAGTGATGACGGTCAATCCAGGATTTGGGGGACAATCGTTCATCGAGAGCCAAGTTGAAAAGATCGCGGAACTGAATCGTTTACGTAAAGAAAATGGCTATCATTATGAAATAGAAGTTGACGGTGGAATCCAACCTGAATCAGCCAGAAAATGTGCAGAAGCGGGTGCGGATGTGTTTGTCGCTGGCTCATACATCTATGACGCAGAAAACTCACAAGAAAAAATCAACGCGCTGCGAGCAGCCATCGACTAATGAAAATTTTACTTGTTGCAGGCGGTGATCCCAATCACTGGCCTGCTTTTTCAAATGACTTTGATAAGGTCATCGGAATCGATCGCGGCAATTTATTCCTTTTGCGTCAAGGAATCGTGCCAGATTTAGCGATCGGCGATTTTGATTCATTGAACGAAGCTGAAAAAGATGAAGTATTCAGTCAAGTTGCAGAAGTACAGACCTCTCCCGCAGAAAAGGATGATACAGACACCCAATTAGCGTTGACGACTGCTTTTGAGCGTTACCCTAATGCGGAAGTAACGTTGATCGGGGCAACAGGTGGACGTTTAGATCACTTATTAGCGAATCTTTGGCTGGGTGTTGAGCCGCGGTTTTTACCTTTTTTGAGCCAGATAAAAATATCGGATCAGGGAAATGATGTTAGCTATATTGCTTCAGGAATTCATCAAATTGCTAAAAATCCGGAAATGAAGTATGTTGCGTTTTGCTGTTTGACTCCTGTAAAGAAACTGACATTAAAAAAACTGAAGTATGAACTATCAGCAGTTGATTTTTTACAACCAACTAGTTTGGCTAGTAATGAGTTCATGACAGGTGATGCTGAAGTAAGCTTTTTGGCTGGGGTGATTGCTGTAATCCAGAGTCGTGACATTTAAGAGCGGAGTTGAGAATCGTTTTTTTTGAAACGAATTCGCTGCTCTTTTTTTTATTTGTGAGAGATACTAAAATTCTCTAAAATCAACCGCCTCTGCTTTTTAATCCCTTCATTTAGTGGTAAAATTCAATCTATATTATAGCGTTCAGAGGTGCCTAAGTGAGAAAGTTTAATCCAAATAAAAATATTATTATCATGTTAATTGTTGTTATTATTGTCGTGGCAACTGTCTCGATCACCGCAGCAAATCGCGCGAAGGACAGCGATACGAATATTGTTCAATCGACTATCAATGACACGATCAGTGTTGTTGACAAAGTAATTACTGCACCAGGACGTTGGTTAAACAGCGGAGTCGAATCTGTTTCTAACCTGATCAATACGTATGAAGAAAACCAAAAATTGAAAAATGAAGTTGATAAATATGATGAAGTGAAGCAGCAAACGAAGAATCAAGCGCAAGAAATTGAAAGATTGAAAGACGAGCTCGAACTAAATCAAACATTGACCAGTTATGAAAAAGTTACCGCAAACGTTATTACTCGTTCGCCAGATACATGGCAAGATATGCTGATTGTTGATAAAGGCAGCAGTGATGGTGTTGAGGGAAATATGGCGGTTATGTCAAATAAGGGATTAATTGGTCGAGTGATGGAAGTGAATGCCCATTCATCTAAGATTCAATTACTAACTTCTGATAATAAAAGTAGTAATTATTTTCCAGTGAAAATAAGTTCAAATAAAGGAAATTCTTTTGGAATCTTAAATAAATATGATGCAAAAGCACAGCAATTGATCGCGTCGGAAGTTCCTGAGGATCAAGAAATTAAAGAAGGCGATGTTGTTCAGACTTCTGGTCTGGGTGGAAACTCACCAGCTGATCTGCCTATCGGGACAGTCGCTAAAGTTAAACCGAACAGCACTGGGATAAATCAAGAAGTTTACATCAAACCTTATGCACAAATGTATGATATTTCAGTCGTAACAATCGTTCAAAGAATGGCGGGAGTAACTGAATGATTAAACGTACAACATTGAAATATATTTCGCCCTTTTTGTTATTTTTCTTGTTTCTATTAGATGCCCATGTGACCCAGTTGATCACCTCTTGGACAAATAACGTCTATGTCGCAAATGCGCATTTGGCACTTTTAGTCCTGCTGATTATCTCGCGGGTCGTTGATGAACGGTTTTTGTTAGGAACTTCTCTAATTTTAGGGATTTTGTATGATCTATACTATATTGGGGTTATTGGGATTTATGCTGTGATTTTTCCGGTGCTAGTGATGTTGCTCTATTTCTTTAAGAAAACTATTCAGCAAAATATTCTGACCCTTTTTTTTACGATCGTAATAAGCGTCACGCTTTTTGAACTGATCAGTTTATTATTGCAAACTATTTTCGGTCTGACAGGAGTCAGCGGTAACTTTTTTGTCCCCCGTTATCTAGGTCCGACATTGCTTTTTAATATTCTGACTTTTGTAATTTTAATTTTCCCATTAGAGAAAATTTTGATTGGACCTTCCGATCAAGAGCTTGATGTATAAAGGAAAATCTAAACATGCTAATGAATATAAAAAAACAGGAGAAATTTTCTTCTGTTTTTTTGTCGACTCAATTTGTAACTAAAAAATAGCGAATTGAAATGTTTTTGTAACAAAGCTATTATCTGCATGACATACTGCTATGGTAAACTCATCAATGTGTTAGAAAAAAGTCTAATAAAATTCAAAAATAAATTTGAGTAGTCGGAGGACATTAGAGTGAAAAAAAGTTTGTTATCAGCATTAATGGTATGTTCAGTGACATTAAGCGCATTAGCAGCTCCAGCCGCAGCTTCTGCCGATGAATTTGATAGTAAAATTGCTGATCAAGATGCAAAAATTTCAAGTTTACAAAATCAACAAACCGATGCACAATCACAAATCAGTGCATTAGAAGGTGAAGTTGCTTCAATTAACGATAAAGCCCAAGGGTTATTAAACGAACAAGCATCATTGAGAGAAAAATCTCAAGAATTACAAAAGCAAATCGAAACATTAGAAAAACGTATCGAAAAACGTTCCGCTGCAATTAAAGAGCAAGCGCGTGATACACAAGTCAAACAATCATCAGGCACGAATGTTATTGATGTAGTATTAAATGCTGAATCATTTACTGATGCTGTCAGCCGTGTTCAAGCTATGACGACGATTGTCAAAGCAAACAACGACCTTGTTGAACAACAAAAAGCAGATAAAGCAGAAGTTGAACAAAAACAAGCTGAAAATCAAAAACAACAAGAGCAAATCACAGCAAACCAAGCTGCTTTGGAAAGCCAAAAAGGTGATTTGATTGCGAAACAAGCAGATCTTAATGTTCAAACAACGACTTTAGCAGCTGAACAAGCTACTGCTGAAGATGAAAAAGCAAGCTTGAAAGAAAAACAAGAAGCTGCAATCAAAGAACAACAACGTGTTCAAGAAGAAGCGCGCCAAGCTGCAGAAGCACAAGAAGCTGCTAAAAAAGCTGAAGCGGACGCTAAAGCAAAAGCTGATGCAGATGCAAAAGCAGAAGCTGACCGTAAGGCACAAGAGGAAGCTGCTGCTAGCACGACGACGACTGAAAGTTCAACTGTTGAGTCTTCATCTACAGTAGAATCTTCAACAACCGAACAAACTCAATCAAGTACAGTAGAATCATCAGCAACTGAATCTTCAAGTGACGATAATTTCCAAGGTGGCGGTGCGACACCTACGACACCTTCTAATACTGAAAATTCAAGCTCGAATGATCAAGGTTCAACTTCTTCATCAACAAATAATCAAACGCCATCAACACCGGCACCAGCTCCTACACCAAGTCCAGCTCCAGCACCATCTGGAAATGGCTCAGGCGTAGTTGCTGAAGCAATGAAATATATTGGGACACCGTATGTATGGGGTGGAAAAACACCTGCAGGATTTGACTGTTCTGGTTTTACTTCATATGTATTCCGTCAAGCTACTGGACGCGAAATTGGTGGCTGGACAGTGCCTCAAGAATCAGCTGGAACTCGTATCTCAGTTGGTGAAGCTCAAGCAGGAGATTTATACTTCTGGGGAAGCCCTGGTGGTTCATACCACGTAGCTATTGCAATGGGTGGCGGACAATATATCCACGCCCCTCAACCTGGCGAAACAGTTACAGTAAGTTCTGTAAGCTATTATGCACCAAGCTTTGCAGTTCGTATGTAATCTAATTTAATCAATCGTGACCGGTACGAATTTCGTACCGGTTTTTTTAATGGAGGAAAAACAATGCAGAAACAATTGAAAAATGGTAATTTTTATTTAGGTCTTGCTATTTTAATGATGGCTATTTTATTTATTAGTTCTTCGATGACTTATCAACAGCAAAGCCAGGTATCCTTGATTCAAAGATTATTAGCAAATGAGCCATTAAAAGGCTTTTTCAGCCAGATTTCTTTTGATTACGCGGGCAGCGAAGTGAGTATTTCAGCAAAAGGCTATGTTAAATTTGTTGAATTCTTTATTCGAAAAGGCGCGCATTTTATGACGTACTTTGTTTTAGGTGGAAGTCTATACTTAGGATTATTACCTAAATTGAAGCAAAAATCATCGGTCTTAGGTCTGCTTTTCGCTTGGTTGGCTGCGACAGGTTATGCAGCAACGGACGAATTTCATCAGATGTTGACTGGTGGGCGTACACCGTTGTTTCAAGATGTCATGCTTGATTCTTGCGGCGCGCTAACTGCCTGCTTGATCATCATTGTTTTTCGAACCATTCGCAAAAAGCGTTAATAAGGATTTTTCTTGACGAAAGTGGCTTTCAGGCAGACAATGATAGAGATGACAAAATAATTGGAGGTATGTATCATGTCAGGACATAGTAAATGGAACAATATTCAAGGGCGGAAAAATGCTCAAGATGCGAAAAGAGGAAAAATCTTCCAAAAGATTTCACGGGAAATTTATATGGCAGCAAAAGCCGGCGGTCCTGACCCGAGTACGAATGCAGCGTTACGATTAGTGATAGATAAAGCCAAGTCAGCAAACATGCCTAATGATAATGTTGATCGGGCAATCAAAAAGGCTACATCAGCTGGCGAGGGTGAACATTACGATGAAATTACTTACGAAGGCTATGGTCCAGGCGGTGTCGCTATTCTGGTCCATGCACTGACAGATAACCGCAACCGGACAGCGACGAATGTACGCGTTGCTTTTTCAAGAAACGGCGGTAATTTAGGTGAGACTGGTTCTGTTAATTACATGTTTGATCGGAAAGGATATATTGCTATCGAACGTGATAATCTATCAGTAGATGAAGATACGATGTTTGAAAAGGTGCTTGAAGCTGGTGCGGAAGACATGGAGATTCAGCCGGAAGTTTTTGAAATCTACACTGCAGCTGAAGACTTTACTAGTGTACGTGATCAATTGGAAGCTGATGGTTTTACTCTAGCCCAAGCAGAGTTGACTATGATACCGCAAACGACTGTTAGTTTGGATGAAGAGCAACAGGCAAAGCTGGATCATTTGGTTGAGAAATTAGAGGACGATGATGATGTTTCAGAGGTATTTACTTCTGCAGAATAAGGGTAATCCTTCTAAAATAATATAGAAAAAAACC
>NZ_JCAFYN010000034.1:0-39427 GCF_059374735.1 Enterococcus sp. GPZ-007
AGTACTGCAAAATGATTTGCAGTACTTTGATCAATTAATAATACTTTTTCTTCTTATCTTAATCTACGAATTCAAACTCAAACTTGTCTATCCGTACAAGATCACCATCTTTTGCTCCACGAGCTCGTAAAGCTTCATCAACTCCCATTGACCGAAGCTGCCGTGCAAAGCGCATGACGGTTTCGTCATGATCGAAATTGGTCATCTTAAATAGTTTTTCTAGTTTTTCTCCACTCAGCACCCAAGTAGCATCTGGTTCGCGCGTGATCGTAAATTCTGGCTCATTGGATTGGAAGCCATAATTCACAGTATCCTCTTCAACCTCTTCATCATATAATAAGAATTCTGGTGTAACCTCCAACAAATCAGCGGCAGCGTTCAATAGACTATCTAAACCTTGCTTCGTAATCGCTGAGATTGCAAAAACCGGAATATCTTCACCAAACTCATCTTCTTTATCCTTTTGTAGCTGTTCCTTAAACTTCTTCAAGTTCTCTTCAGCATTAGGCATATCCATTTTATTGGCTACGATAATTTGCGGCCGCTCTAATAAGCGTAGATTATGCGAACCCAATTCTTTATTGATTGCAAGATAGTCTTCATAGGGTTCGCGACCTTCCATCCCACTCATATCTATTACGTGCAAAATGACTCTTGTACGTTCGATATGACGTAAAAATTGTGTTCCTAAACCAACTCCTTGTGACGCTCCTTCGATCAAACCTGGTAGATCAGCAGCGGCAAAACTGCGCCCATCACTAGTAGTCACCATTCCTAAATTAGGAACCAAAGTTGTAAAGTGATACGCACCAATTTTAGGCCGCGCAGACGAAATTACAGAAAGAACCGTTGATTTTCCCACTGAAGGAAAGCCGACTAGACCGACATCTGCCAAGACCTTCAATTCTAATTCAATGTTACGTTCTTGACCCGGCTCGCCATTTTCAGCTAACTCAGGTGCAGGGTTTCTCGGAGAAGCGAAACGGGTATTCCCGCGTCCACCTCGTCCACCATGAGCAACAACCAATTCTTGACCATTTTCAATTAAGTCCCCAATCAAAGCACCAGTGTCCGCATCACGAACTGTCGTACCTGGGGGAACACTAACATAAGTATCTTCTGCTCCACGCCCGTGCATGCCTTTGCTCATTCCATTCTCTCCAGGAGTGGCTTTAAAATGACGATTGTAACGAAAATCCATTAAAGTTCGCAAACCTTCGTCAACCACTAAAATGACATCGCCTCCTCGTCCACCATCACCACCAGCTGGTCCGCCATCTGGTACATATTTTTCACGACGAAAGGCAACCATCCCGTCGCCGCCCTTTCCAGCTTTAACATCGATCGTTACTTGATCTAAAAACATGGACATCTTCGTGTCCTCCTTCTCTCTTTATTCTAATGACTAATGAATCTCCACATTAAACAAAGTCTCGTTTATTGTAGCTAGATTAATGGAAAAAGTCCATTCTTATTGATAGAAGCTTTAAAAAAAGTAGTTAGATTAATACTTTTTTAGTGATTGAACTTTAATACTTTTTCTCAGGTAATATCTTTTGACAAAAAAATTGATGCGTTGCAAAATAAAAAATGTAAGGCATCAAGCTTTGCTTGATATTAAAAAGGAGGAACTTTTGGTTATGACAGTAAAAGTAGGTATTAACGGATTTGGACGTATTGGTCGTTTAGCTTTCCGTCGGATTAAAGAAGTATCTGACGATATAGAAGTAGTAGCAATCAACGATCTTACAAGTCCTACAATGTTGGCACAATTATTACAATTTGATTCAACACATGGCACATATCCCGGAACAGTTACTGCAACAGAAGATTCAATCGTTGTTGACGGCGAAAAAACTCGTGTATACGCTGAACCAGATGCAAGCAAAATTCCATGGGCTAAAGAAAATGGTGTAGATATCGTGCTTGAATGTACAGGTTTCTATACTTCAGAAGAAAAAGCACAAGCACATATTGATGCTGGTGTGAAACGCGTCGTTATCTCAGCTCCTGCTGGCCAAATGAAAACAATTGTTTACAACGTAAATGATGATACTTTAGATTCTAACGATAAAATTATTTCAGCAGGTTCTTGTACAACCAACTGCCTAGCCCCTATGGCTTACTTCTTAAATGAAGAATTCGGTATTGAAGTTGGTACAATGACAACTGTTCATGCTTACACTTCAACACAAATGCTATTAGATGGACCAGTTAAAGGCGGCAACTTACGTGCTGCACGTTCTGCTGCTGACAATACTATTCCACATTCAACTGGTGCTGCTAAAGCAATTGGCTTAGTAATTCCAGAATTGAACGGAAAATTACAAGGACATGCGCAACGTGTTCCCGTTGTTGATGGTTCATTAACTGAATTGGTTTCAGTACTTAAAACAAAAGTAACTGCAGACCAAGTAAACGAAGCAATCAAAAAGCATACCGTTGATAACCCATCATTTGGCTATGATGATCGCGAAATCGTTTCAGGTGACGTTATTGGTACTACTCAAGGATCAATCTTCGATCCAACTCAAACTGAAGTAACTTCAGCAGGCGATTACCAATTAGTTAAAACTGTCGCTTGGTATGACAACGAATATGGTTTTACTTGCCAAATGATTCGTTTGTTAGAAAAATTTGCTAACCTATAGAAACAAGTATAGACATTAAGAGAGGTCAAGTGACCTCTCTTTTTTATTTCCATCCTTTAATAAATTTTTTGAAGCAAAAAATCACCCTTTTTTCATAGGAACTCTTGAAAAAGTTTGTTATCATAAGGATGATAATAACTTTAAAAGGAGAATGTCATGCATTTCAAAAAATTGATGATCGGTGCAAGTTTAGCCTTGTCAATCGGTCTATTCGCAGCTTGCGGCAGCGATAACTCAACCAAGGATACAAAAGAAAGTACCGCAAAAACCACAGAATCTAGTGTAGATTTAAATAAATTGGATCTGCCCCAATTGAACGACAAAGTAACAGACGACGAATATTTGGTTGAACTTGTTACAACGGAAGGCAGCGTTAAAATCAAACTATTTCCAAAACAAGCACCAAAAGCCGTGGAAAATTTTGTTAAGCATGCAAAAGATGGGTACTACAAAGATACCCCTTTCCATCGTGTGATCAAAGACTTTATGATTCAAGGCGGCGATCCTAAAGGTGACGGTACTGGTGGCGAAAGCATTTGGAAAAAAGGCTTCAAAACCGAAGATTCCAAACAGCTTTATAATATTCGCGGAGCCCTTTCGATGGCTCGTTCTGAATCGCGCAGCAGCAACGGCAGCCAGTTTTTCATCGTAACCAACAATGAGGATCAAAGTGATGGTTTAGCGATCCAATATTACCCTGAAAAAATCATCGAGGCCTATAAAAAAGGCGGAGCTCCAAGTCTTGATGGTGAATATACTGTCTTTGGACAAGTCATTGAAGGCATGGATGTTGTTGACAAGATTGCAGGCGGAGAAGTGAAAGACAGTGGTTCTGGCGAAAAATCTACACCTGTCGACCCAGTCAAAGTAACTGAAGTCAAAGTTTTACAAGAACCTAAGAAATAATTGCTAAAAGAGCCAAAATCTCAAGAGAGATTTTGGCTCTTTTTTGTGTACGCTATTTTTTCTGCTCTTTATCCCCTACGATGAAGGTGAATTCGCACTCTGTCACTACTTTTTCTTCTACTGTCGCCCACGCTTTGGCTGTTCCCACGGGTCCCTTGACTTTTTGAATGTCAAAATTTAAGAATAAAACATCTCCCGGTCGAACAAATTCTAAAAAGTTTGCTTTGTTGATACCACCGATATAAGCGGTCTTTCCTTCAAATGCGGCCGATTTTAGAATCAGTAATGAACCAGCTTGCGCTAAGGCTTCAACAATCAATGTTCCTGGCATGATCGGCTCACCTGGAAAATAGCCTTGGAAAAAGTCTTCATTCATCGTTAAATTTTTTACTGCCGTAATATGTTTTTCATCTTCAAATTCCGTGACTGCATCTAAATAATAAATGGGAAAGCGATTTGGGATCGCAGCCATAATTTCTTCGACATTCATAATTTTTTCCATTCTGCACCTCTATGAATATTTTATTTGATTATCAAACTATCATATTCTAGTAGTTTTATCAAGGTGTATTGGAATAATCAAAAAAATAGTTTGACAATCAAAGCTTTTTCCAACATAATGAGAGCATATTATTTTTTATATTATTTAGGAGTGTGTCATTTAATGTCTATTTTAGCTGAAAAAAAAATTATCGTGACTGGCGTAGCCAATAAAAAAAGTATCGCTTGGGGATGTGCGAAAGCCATTGCTGATCAAGGAGCAGAAGTCATCTATACTTACCAAAACGATCGTATGAAAAAAAATTTGGTAAAATTAGTTGGTGAAGAAGCTAGCATGTTTGAGCTGGATGTTGCGAGTGATGAAAAAATCGAAGCAGCCTTCAATGCAATCAAAGAGAAAGTTGGTTCGATTGATGGACTAGTTCACTCAATTGCATTTGCTAACAAAGAGGAATTATCTGGTAACGTAACTGAGATCACTCGGGATGGTTTCCAATTAGCTCAGGATATCAGTGCTTACTCTCTATTAGCTGTCTCAAAATATGCAGCTCCATTAATGACCGCCGGCGGAAGTATAGTGACAATGACTTACATGGGTTCTGAACGTTCGATCCCGAACTACAATATGATGGGGATCGCTAAAGCTGCACTAGAGGCAGAGGTTCGCTACTTGGCGACTGAACTAGCACCGAAAAACATTCGAGTAAATGCGATCTCAGCAGGTGCGATTAAAACTTTAGCTGTAACAGGCGTAAAAGATTATCAATCATTACTGAATCTATCTGAAGAACGGACACCAGATAAGGTAGCCGTTACGATTGAAGAAGTCGGAAACTCTTGTGCCTTTTTACTTAGTCCATTAGCAACTGGAATCATTGGTGACATAATTTACGTCGACAAGGGCGTTCATTTAAGTTAATGATTTGAGATGTGTTGTTTTTCGACACACTTCTTTTTTGGTAATTTGTTAAATAAAGAATACGAACAGTTCACTTTGTTTTCAATAAGTAAACTGTTCGTATTCTTTATTTTTGTTAAGTATTTTCCGTAAAAAGTTTGTACTGATTAATAGTTGTAAACTCAAAAGATTTCCAAAATCCCCATTAGTATAGCGAAAAGTATTCGCTTGACCGGTGATTCAATGGTACTTATTAACATAATGAATGTGTGCAAGACAAGACCATAAAGCCAAAAATAGTAAAACTAATCCCCCTAAAACACTCCAGATAATAGTCATTTTTCTCCCTCTGACCTCTAAAACTTACACTTCGAAGATCCAACCATCAGGAGCTTCAAAATCCCCAAATTGAATTCCTACTAACTCATCATATAATTTCTTTGTAATAGGACCAGTTTCTGTCTCACTATAAAACACATGGAAATCATCACCGTTTTGTATCCCTGCAATTGGCGCGATAATTGCAGCTGTTCCGCATGCACCAGCTTCAGCAAATTTGTCAAGCTCGTCTAAGCGAACGTCTCCTTCAATCGCTTCTAGGCCAAAACGTTCTTTTGCCAAATATAGTAATGAATATTTTGTGATACTTGGTAAGATTGAAGGTGATTTTGGTGTGATGAACTGATTATCATGCGTTATTCCAAAGAAATTGGCTGAACCGACTTCTTCTATTTTCGTATGCGTAGCCGGGTCCAAATAGATACAATCAGAAAAGTTGCGATCATGTGCAATTTGTCCGGGCAATAAACTCGCGGCGTAATTTCCGCCAACCTTAGCAGCCCCTGTACCAAATGGTGCTGCGCGATCGTATTCAGACACAATAAAATTACTTGGAGTCAATCCACCTTTGAAGTAAGGTCCCACCGGCATACAAAATACGCCAAATATATATTCTGGTGCTGGAATAATTCCGATATTAGGCCCCACCCCGATGAGATAAGGTCGTAAATATAATGTCGCTCCTGTGCCGTAAGGCGGAACATATTCATCGTTAGCGCGCACTACCTGTTTGACCGCATCAATAAATTTATCTTCTGGAACTGCTGGCATCTGCAGACGTTCAGCGCTTTTATTCAAACGTTTAGAATTTTCATCTGGTCGAAATAAATTGATTTTTCCATCTTTTCGGCGATAAGCCTTTAATCCTTCAAAACATTCTTGACCGTAATGAAGACAGGTCGAGCCTTCATTAATAGTGATCGTATTATCCTCTGTTAATACGCCTTCATCCCATTGACCATTTTTCCAATGAGAAATATAGCGAAAAGGCGTTTTCATATAATCAAAGCCTAGTTCTTCCCATTTTATATTCACCATTCTATCATCCCCCTCTTATTTAAATGCTAGTCTATCATTTTCTTTCATCATTGTCATGATTTTTTTCAATTATAAGAAATTTATGATTTCATTATCTTGGTCGACAGAAAAGCGAAAGATTGTTACACTATTTTTATTAATCTATAGGAGTGGCTTATGTTTTTATATTCAACGCAGACAGTTGATTCCAGCAATATTAACGTGGTGGATCAAGCGACTGAACAACTATCTGCCTGGCAAAAATACTGGCAGGCAATCGACTGGGATCGTGTATTTTCAATTCTGATACAAAAAGGGTTGACGATCATAGCGGTTCTTATCTTATTTTATTTAATCAGAAAAATCGGCAGCTTTTTAATCAATCAATCCTTCGAACGACAAAAGAAAAAAATGACTGACAATGCAACAAGGATTGAAACAATCCATGCATTGACGGTAAATATCTTTTCTTATACACTTTTTTTCTTTTTTCTTTACTCAATTTTGGATACATTGGGAATTCCTGTTGGTTCACTTTTGGCCGGAGCAGGAATTGCAGGTATCGCCATTGGGTTAGGAGCTCAAGGCTTTACGAATGATATCATTACTGGTTTTTTCATTATTATGGAGCAGCAGATCGATGTTGGTGATTATATTCGTTTGGCGAATTTACAGATTGAAGGAACTGTTACTTCGGTTGGTATACGTATGCTACAGATGAAATCTGCTGATGGGACTGTCCACTTTATTCCCAATCGAAATATTACGACGATTAGCAATCTATCTCGCGCCCATATGCAGGTGAAAGTTGATATTCGGATACAACCAGATGAAGGTTTTGATAAGATCAGTCGCTTAATAGATGAAGCAAATCAGAAACTTGCTGATGATTTTAAAGATGAAATTTTTGATGGACCAACGCTCTTTGGTATGGTTGACTTGGGCAACAGTAATTACGCAATTCGGACCATTTTATATGTAACAAACGGAAAACAATATAAACTACAGGAAGAGTTCTTAACAGCCTACGTTAAAATATTAACTCAGAACGGCTTTTCCATTCCAAACAATCCGATTGCAATAGGAAAATAACGAAGCTCACTTCATAATCACATGAAGTGAGCTTCGTTATTTATTATACAAATGGATTTCCATATTTTTCACGATAACCATAGAATCCCAAACGATACAAATCCACTTCCCTCTTTGCTTCAATCAGACTGTCACCAATCAATTGCAGAGCAAATTCGGTAAAATCTAGTGCAGCGGTGCCGTTTGCGGTAACAAGGTTTCGATCACTGACAGCTTGTCTCTCAATAAAGTTTTCGGGCGTCTGATAGTTTGGAAAATCTTTCCAAAGAAAACGAGCATTTCCAGTATGCCTGTAGCCTTCTAAAAAACCATGAAGTGCTAGATAATCTACCGCGCCGCAAATCGCAGCCACTGGCAAATCGTGTGATAATTGCTGTTCAATGATTGCATAAAGCTCCTGGCTGTGGATGTTCCAAGAATTACCACCGATCAAAACTAACAAATGATACATTTGATCGATTTTTGATAGATTCAGATCAATCGTCGTTTGGATCCCACCGATGGATTCTACTTGCGGCAAGTTTGAAGCTGTCTTTACCTGCCAATTATCTCTTTGATTTAGAAGGCTCATTAAATAGGCGCCTTCCCAATCGGCATATTGATCCAACAAAACAAATAATGCTGTTTTCATTCTATCGCTCCCTTCTGCTTTGTCTCTTCAGTTTAACAAAATTAGAAAAAGAAAGCTCTACCATTTGGACCACTTTATTTCTTTTTTACCAACTAGCCTTCTTAACGCCAGGGATTTGACCTTTATGAGCCAGTTCACGGAATTTTATACGAGACATCCCAAATTTTCGCATATATCCCCTTGGGCGACCATCAATCTGATCGCGATTTTTCAGTCGGTTAGGGTTTGAATCACGCGGTAATTTTGCTAATCCTTCGTAATCTCCTGCAGCCTTTAAAGCTAAGCGTTGTTCTGCGTATTGGGCGATCATAGCCTGTTGTTTTTGCATCTTTACAATTTTCGATTTTTTAGCCATTTAGCTTCTCCTACTCTTTCTTCCGAGCTTAATCGTAATGATTCCTGTTTAAACACTCGTTAAAAAATATCACTCCTGAATTAGAATGTCAATCAATCTGTATCAACAAAATTCATCTTTCTATGAGAGCACATAAACAGTAACAAGCATTAAAAATATTCTAAATAAAAAAAGACTTCACATCAAAAAATGAACGTGAAGTCTGTATTAATCGTATTAGTTTTTGCTAGCTCAATGATCAGTTCGTTGAATTCGCATGTAAAATCAATTTTGCTTCCGGATTCTTTCGCTCAAACACGTGAAAGGTATAATTCACTGCTTTCAGAATCTCACGCCGAGTCACAATTCCGCAAAATACACCTTCGTGATCTAAAACAGGTAAGAATGATGCATCTACTAACAAATGTAGAACGTCTTCTAATTCAGCGTCTGGACGCATTACCGCTACATCTGTCTTCATAACATCTGCAACCGTCAATTCCTCCAAATTGGATGTATCAATACCATCGATCCCAAGCATTTTTTTTACAATATCATTCAAGCTTAACAGACCAACAAAATGATCTTCCTTATCTAAAACTGGAATCGTTGAATATCCAGCTTGTGATAAAAGCAGTAAAGCATGTTCTAATGGATGTTCCTTCATCACGTTAGCAACATTTTCCGCTGGAATCACCATGGTCTCCTCATGTTCCTTCATTAATTGTTCAATCGCGGGACTAATCATATGACGCCTCCGTTCTAATGTCTTCTTCTTTATTTTACCTTAACAGCTAAAAGAAAGCGTTGTTTCTCCAAATGTTTAATAAAAATTAGGAACTAACGTTCAAAATCTACCGCTAATTCTTCGATCGGTTGATGAGCACGATTATAATATTGAATACGGTATCTCGTGTTTTCACTATCAATAATAGCATAACTAGGGATTCGAACAGGGCCTCGAGGTTGTGAGATACTGCCCGGATTTACAAATAGGATATCTTTATCTAGTTCAGCTACAGCTTGATGAATATGTCCAAATAAGGCAATATTTGCACCGATCTCTTCTGCTTGCAGTGAAAGCATTGTAAGACCAAAGCGCACATTCGAAAGATGTCCATGTGTCATAAAAATGATATCGTCTCCGATCGTGATGATTTGCTCTTTTTTGTACCCTGGATCATAATCACAGTTTCCAGTAACCACTGTAAAATGTTCCCACAATTCATCATTTGATTTTAATTCAGAGTCTCCACAATGAAACATGTGATCTACCATTCCAACGTAACGATTGACGATTTCCACTAAAATACTGCGGTCACCATGATTATCGCTAACAACTAAATATTTCATTTATTCTCCTCCAGCCATTCTTTCCAGGTTCCTTCTAATTCCTTTACGGCCATCCCGCGATGACTGATATCGTTTTTCTCTTCAGCTGTTAATTCAGCTGATGTCTTATTGTACTCAGGAACAATAAATAATGGATCATAGCCAAAACCATTGTCTCCTTGTGGAATACGAGCGATTCGCCCCTCCCAATCCGCTTCGACTACTAAACTTTCTTTTCGTGGTGCTGCAAAAACTAATGTGCAATGAAAACGAGCAGTTCTTTTTTTGTCTGGTATATCAGTCAACTCATGCAGTAATTTTGCATTATTAGCCGCATCGCTTTTTCGTTCACCTGCAAAGCGGGCAGAGAAAATCCCAGGCATTCCGTTCAGAGCATCCACAACTAGGCCGGAATCATCTGCTAATACTGGTTGCTGCAAAATATGAGCGATGGTTTCAGCTTTTAAGCGAGCATTTTCTTCGAATGTCTTTCCTGTTTCTTCCACATCGGGTAAATCAGGATAATCTAATAGCGTTTTCGTTTGATAGCCTTCTTTTGCGAATAGTGCTGCGAATTCTTTCGCTTTTCCAGGATTACGCGTAGCGATTACAATGGTTTTATCTTCCGTTTCAATGTTTGGAAAAAGGACTTCTTTTTGATAAGTGATCAGTTCTTCAATCCCTGCTTTCCCGTGTAAAATCAACGCATTCAACTCAGTATCGTCAAAAGTCGCTTCTTCGCCAGTTCCTTGAATCTCAACAAAACGACCTGATTCGGTCATTACAAGATTCATATCTACGGCAGCCGAAGAATCCTCTTGATAATCCAGATCAGTCACAACGGTTCCATCTGGCAGCATACCAACACTGATGGCAGCTAAGTGTTCTTTAATTGGATCCTCAACTAATTCGCCAACAGCCAATAATTTATTGATTGCTAAACGTAAAGCAACGAAACCTCCAGTGATACTAGCAGTTCTGGTTCCGCCATCCGCTTGGATTACATCACAATCAACAATGAAACTGCGTTCACCTAATTTCTCTAAATCGATCACAGCACGTAAAGACCTGCCAATCAGACGTTGAATCTCCATTGTTCTTCCACTTAACTTTCCCTTAGCGCTTTCGCGACGATTACGCGTATTTGTCGCTCTTGGTAGCATACTGTATTCAGCGGTTACCCAGCCAGTTCCACTCCCTCTTAAAAAGGGAGGTACAGATTCCTCCAGCGTTGCTGAACAAATCACTTTCGTGTCGCCAAATGAGATGACAACTGAGCCTTCTGGATGTTTAAAAACATTTGTTTCGATCTTAATCGGTCTCAACTGCTGAACTGTTCTTCCATCATGTCGCAAATTATTCTCCTCCTAATTCAATATGAGCTACATTCAAATTCGTAATACTCAACCAGTCGCCCGCAATATCTTTAAACATTTTAGGTGATCCTGTCGTGTAAAAAGTCCTTTTCTTTTTTTCTTCTCGTTCATAATTATTTAGATTGAAATAGTCCAGTAAAGTGCTGACATCGTTGACGGTTTCTGCTCCTGAATCAATCAATGTCACCTGCTGTCCGATCTCGTTTTGAATTATCGGACGCAACAAGGGATAGTGGGTACATCCTAAAATCAATGTATCCAATTTCTCTTTTTTTAATGGAGCCAGAGTTTGAGAAACTATTTTTTTTGCTACTGAACTATTGAACTGATTACTTTCAACAATAGGTACAAATTTTGGACAAGCCAGACTTGATACATGAGTATCTGGAGCTTTTTCCTGCAACTCATGCTTATAAGAACCACTCTTGACTGTTCCTAATGTCCCGATGATACCTACGCGTCCCGTATTGCTGGCTTTTAATGCAGCACGTGAGCCGGGTTGGATCACACCGATTACAGGAATATCAATGTTCTTTTTGATTTCATCCAAGGCTACTGCAGTCGCTGTATTACATGCGATCACAAGCATTTTAATATTTTTCTTCAATAAAAAACGAGTCATCTGCCAAGTAAACTCTATAATTTGCTCAGCTGGTCGTGGTCCATACGGGCATCGGGCCGTATCCCCAAGATATAATATCTCTTCATTCGGAAGCTGACGCATCGCTTCTTTGACTACCGTCAAACCGCCTACGCCAGAGTCGATAAATCCAATTGGTCGTTCATTTGACAAAATAATCATCCTATCTCGTTACAAGTACCATCCTATTTTCCACTTTTTATCAAAATATTTCAAGCCCCAGAGCCCTGTCTTATAAAAAGCGTTTTCTTTTGAATGGAATAACAATCAGTGCTAAACTATTGTAGAGAGAGGTGGATAAAATGGATAAAAAAGAACTAACCGAAAATATGGGTAAAGTTTCAGCCGGTGATCGTAATCAAGATCCCGCAATCAAAGCAACTGAAAAAGAAGCGGAAAAAAAGAAAGAGCACAGAAAAGATAACCATGAACCAGGTATCTTAGAAAAACTTGGTAAAACAGAAGCTGGTGCCATTTATGAAGATCCAGCTATGAAAGAAACTGAACGAAAAACTGAAAATGAAAAAGAGTGAACAAATAAAAAGGCGAAGGCCTCCCGCAATTTAAGCCGGGAGATCTTCGCTATTTTAATAGTTGTATTTGCTCGTTTCCAAAAAGTTAGAAAGCAGTGATAGTAAGTAACAAACGACAAAATACATGGCGGTCATCGCAATAAACATTGGAATGACATAATTAGTATTTTGTCCGTAAATAATTTTGGCGTTATGGGTCAGTTCTGGTAATGAGATAATGACAGCTAACGATGTATCTTTAATTAGAGAAATCAACTGACTCAAAATTGCCGGTAGCATTGATTTGAACGCTTGTGGCATGACAATCATTGTCAGTGTTTGAACATAGGTCAAACCTGAGGACATCCCTGCTTCGGTTTGACCAATCGGTACAGCGTTCAAGCCGGCACGAAATATTTCTGATAGCATCGCTGATTCGAATATCGTTAATGCAGCAACAGCTGCCCAAAAGATGTTCAGCTTAATCCCAATTTGTGGTAAAGCAAAGTAGGTAAAGAAAATAATCAGTAACAATGGTAAGTTCCGAATGATGTCAACGATGATACCGACGACTCGTGAAAGAATCGGAACATTACTATACCTTACTGTTCCCGCTACCCCTCCAAGAACCATACTAAAAATGATTGAGACAACTGAAACTTGAATCGTCACCCATAGCCCATCTAAAAGAAATCGCAAATTAATCCATGAAAAAGCTTCACTCATATTCTTTTACTCCTTCCCTTCTAGGCATTTGACCAATGTTTATCTAAATAGTTCATTAGATAAGACAATGGCAACGTCAGGATCAAATAAAACACCCCAACAATAATGTACGTATCGAACGTGTTAAAAGTCGTGCTGGCGATTAAATCTCCTTGATACATCAAGTCCAAGCCCGCTACCATTGCCAAAATCGATGAGTTTTTAATCAAATTGATAAATTGATTTCCCAATGGAGGTACAACGATTTTGAAGGCTTGCGGCAGCACTATATACCGCATTGTCTCAGAATAAGAGAATCCGGAAGATAATCCTGCTTCCATTTGCCCATTAGGGACAGTTTGAATCCCCGAACGGACAGTCTCGGCTATGAATGCTGAAGTATAAATTGTTAGTCCGATCGTACCCGCCTGAAAACCATCAAAGCTGTAAAAATACATTGGAGCTACGACATAAAAAAACATTACAATGATCAACAATGGGATATTTCGGAAAAATGCAACATAGGCCTTCGCTAAACTGCGAATAATTCGATTGTGAGACAGCTGCAAGATTGCCATCAATGTCCCGATGATCAAACTAAAAACCAAAGCTAATAAACTTGCATAGATTGTATACTTGAACCCGCTGACAAAATCAGCGGAAAATGTTTGAAATAATTGTGTCATTAGAACTGCGCTCCCTTCTTCGCTCGACCTTCTGCATCTTTAGGGAACCATTTTTCGAAAATTTTATTGTAGGTGCCATTATCATGCATCTTGTGTAGCGCAGTATTTACTTCCTTTACAAAATCATCCTGTCCTTTATTAATGGCAATTCCATACGGTTCATTTGTGAAAGTGCCGCCGGTTAACTCATAATTGTCATTTTCTGATGCCATCCCTAATAAGATCGCATTGTCTGTCGTCATTGCTTGACCTTGTCCAGACTGCAATGCTGTAAATGCTTCTGCATAATTCTCGAGCTCAAGAATATTTGCTTCTGGTGCATGTTTCCGGATATTGATAGTTGAAGTCGATCCCTTAACAGCAAGAACAGTGTCTTCTGATGTTAAATCTTTGATATCTTTGATGTGACTCCCCTTCTTAACTAACAAGCTTTGTCCTGCATCAAAATAGATATCAGAAAAATCGACCTCTTTTTTTCGATCTTCAGTGATTGTCATAGTCGCAATGATCGCATCAATATTTCCATTTTTTAGTAACGGAATTCTTGTTTTTGAAGTTACTTCAACAAATTCTGCCTTACCATCCTTACCCAGAATCTCCTTTGTGATAGCCTTAGCAATATCTATATCAAAGCCTTCAACTTTACGCGTTTTGATATCCATCATGCCGAATAAACGCGTATCATATTTTACGCCCCAGGTAATTGTCGGTTCTTCTTTTATTCGTTTCGCAATATTTTCATTTGCGACACTTTCTCCTTTACATCCAGACAGCACAATCATAAACAGCAGCGGAAGAATGAATAAGGAGAATAGTTTTCTTAACTTCGACATAAGCCGCCTCCTAATGATTGATTACTTTCCTGACAAATTGTTGTGCTCGTTCGTCTTGAGGTTTCTCAAAAAATCCTTTGACATCACGTGTGTCTTCTAAAACCTCACCATCAGCCATAAAGATAATTCGATCTGCAACCTCTTTAGCAAATCCCATTTCGTGAGTAACAACGATCATGGACATGCCATCTCGCGCGATTTTCTTCATAACATTCAATACGTCACCGATCATTTCCGGATCCAGCGCAGATGTCGGCTCATCAAAAAGCAGCAAGTCGGGATTCATCGCTAAACCTCGAGCGATGGCGATCCGTTGTTGCTGTCCCCCAGATAACATGGAAGGATAAGAGTCCTTCTTATCTAACATGTCTACGCGATTTAGTAATTTCTCAGCAGTCTTAGTTGCCTCCTCGGAGGACTGTTTCAAAACTTTAATCGGTGCTAACGTAATGTTTTCAATCGCTGTCTTGTTTGGATAGAGATTAAAATGTTGGAAAACCATTCCGATATTTTTTCGAATATCCTTTAATTTTACATCTTTACTATGCAAGTTCTTATCGTTAACCAGTAGTTCCCCAGAAGAAATATCTTCTAGACCGTTGATGCAACGCAACATCGTGCTCTTTCCTGATCCAGATGGTCCGATCACCACGACAACTTCACCCTTTTCGAAGGTCAAGTCAATCTGTTTTAAGGCATGAAACTTCCCATAGTATTTTTCCACATGCTTAAATTCAACCATTGGCATGTCTTACCACCTCATTTTCCCTTAGCATTTTCTAATTTTTCCAATGTGAGTCTAATTATAAGCTAAATTTTTTTACTTTGTAAAGAAAAAAACTCAGCCCTAGAAAAAAGTTTTTTAACAACTTCTATTCCTATGTGATATTTTTTGACATACACACTCTTTGCACTTTCAATTAAAATGGCGATAAGAGTTGTCATGTTTGAAAAAAAAGGTTAGTATTTGAAGAGACTATTGAAAGAATTTTTACGAAAAGGTGAGTTAATGAAAAATATCATTTTGACTGGAGATCGTCCGACTGGACAATTACATTTAGGGCATTATGTTGGTTCGCTAAAAAATCGCGTTCTGATGCAAGAAGATCCTGAAAATAAATTATTTATTATGATCGCCGATATGCAGGCGTTAACAGATAACGCAAAAAATCCAGAAAAAGTTTCATCAAATGTTTTGCAAGTTGCGTTAGATTATATGGCAGTAGGGCTAGATCCGAAACGCTCGACACTGTTTATTCAATCGCAAATTCCTGAACTTGCAGAACTGACAATGTACTATTTAAACCTTGTCAGTGTTGGACGTGTCCGCCGAAATCCGACAGTAAAATCAGAAATTGAACAAAAGAAATTTGGTGAAAGTGTTCCCACCGGTTTCTTTATTTACCCAGTTTCTCAAGCTTCCGATATTACTGCTTTTAGAGCTAACTTAGTTCCAGTTGGCGAGGATCAGAAACCAATGTTGGAACAAACACAAGAAATTGTTCAAAGCTTCAATCACACGTACGGTGAAGTTTTAGTTGAACCAAAAGGCGTTTTTCCGGAAAAAGGTCAAGGCCGTCTGCCGGGTATTGACGGCAATGGAAAAATGAGTAAATCATTGGGGAACGGTATTTATTTAGCAGACTCCGCCAACGTGCTGGCGAAAAAAGTCATGAGTATGTACACCGATCCAAATCATATTCATGTAGAGGATCCTGGTCAAGTTGAAGGTAATATGGTTTTCACCTACCTAGATGTTTTCGGTAAAGACAAAGAAAAGATTACTGAGTTAAAAGAGCACTATCGTCGAGGCGGTCTGGGCGATGTTAAGATTAAGCGTTATTTAATTGAAGTCTTAGAAGCTGAGTTTGAACCCATTCGAGCTCGCCGTGAAGAATATGCAAAAGATCCAGACGCTATTATGCAAATGCTTAAGGAAGGCAGCGAAAAGGCACAAGCCGTAGCTGCTGAAACTTTGGCTGAAGTCAAACAGGCTATGGGTATCAATTACTTCGGTTAATTCAAAAAAGCACTCGAAAAATTTCGAGTGCTTTTTCTTTCGCCAAGTATCCAGTTTTCGATTTAGTGATAGAAATCAAAACGACCTTTCGCCATGACTTCCTTGACTCCGCCTGTTTCAAAGAGGGAGCGGTCCATGATCGCCTTTTTAATGAACGAAGCCGGATATGCAGTAACTTCTGTACTGCCGACAACTCCGAAGGCATGGGTATTCCCTATTGAAGCCACTGAACCTAATGATTTGAATGAGAATGGTTTGCTTGGCTGGCCTATCATTTGATTCAAAATATCTTTACCAGCATAAGAACCCATTGCTAACGCAATTTGTGCCGTAGTTGGATAAGGGCGATTACTAGCTGGATCCATGACCGCGGACACATCACCTAAAAGATAAACATCATCATGATTTGGATCAGTCAGATTTGGTTTTACCATGACACGTCCACGACGTTCTTCAAAACCTGAGTCGCCGATGACATGGCTGCCGCTGACGCCGGTTGTCCAAACAATTGTTTTCGCTTTAAGTGCCACAAGGTCATTCTCATCTTCTTTAGAATTTTGATAGATAACTGCTCCTGGCTCCACTTTTTTTATTGGTTTACCTGTTAATAGTTTAACATCCCATTTGTCCAAATATTTCAGACAATATTGTCCGAGTTTATCACTAAACATTGGCAATATTTTATCGACTGCTTCTACACAATAAATTTGAATATCTTCTGGTTTTACGTTTGCGATTTTAGCAAACTCTTTACTGCCTTCGACCAGCGCTCCAACCAATTCAATTCCTGTGAAGCCTGCGCCACAGACAACGATTCGTAAATACTCTTCGTTTTGTGTTTCTTTATATTTTTCCATTTGCTCAAGGATGTGTTTGTGAACCTTATCCGCTGTTTTCACGTCAACCATCTCAAGAGAGTTTTCCTTCACTCCTGCTATTCCAAATGATTCAGATTGGAAACCTAAGGCAACGATCAAATAATCATATTTAAGTGTCCGATTTTCTAAATAGACCTCTTTTTGGTCAGCAGCAATTTTTTCTACGGTATCCTTGATAAATGTTGTTTTACTTGAATTGACTACATCTTTGATCTTATAGCAAATTTTTTCATCTGGTTGGGTACCAGCCGCAACTTCATGGAGACTTGTTGATTCATAGTGATAATCATTGCGGTCCACTAGAGAGATATGGATGTCTGCTCCTGATTTTTGCAATACATGTAAGGCCCGCAATCCTGCGTAACCTGCGCCTAAAATGACGATTTCTTTCATTTCCTGTTTCCCCCTTAAAATATGAACGTCAATGCAAAACTGATCACTTGCGCGGCAGCTCCTACGGCTAAAATCTTGACCGCGCAAATAAACGTCTCACGTTTGACCTGCTTTGTAAGAAATAATTGAACCTGCTTGTAGATGAATGGTGCTGCTAAAAATGAGCCCAACATTGTCCATGGAGCTATTCCGATAAGCACCGAAAATAGAATGGCTAGAAAAGCCGCGATATTCATTCCAATGAACAACTGGATCGCCCGCTGCTTTCCTAAATAATGAACTAAAGTAAAGCGATTGTTTTTTTCGTCTTCTTCCAAGTCACAGATATTGTTTGCCAACATTAAATTCGCGATCCATAGCGTATTTGGTAATGAAATCAGAAATATTTTACTCAGATTAGAAAAATTCCACTGAAATACTTCATACGTATTTAGGTAGACACATAAGATTGTGATCATAAACCCCATCGTCAACCCTGAAAAAACTTCTCCTAACGGCAGACTGGACAAAGGCTTTGGACCTGATGAGTAAAAAATACCTACACCATAACAAAATAACCCCATCAGCAAAAAAGGCCATCCGACAACAAGAGACAAACCGATTCCAATCAGTGCCGAAACAATGATCATTCCCACCATCATCCGGAAAACTAATTTTAAATCCAAGTTTTCTCTCCCAATGATATTGGTTTTTTCTCGATAGTCGTGAATTTCCGTCGCATGGTGATAGTCATTGTAATTGTCTAAAATGTCGACAGCCATATTAAAAATGAACATTGCGACAAAATACAACAGGACTAGACCTAAATGAAGTTTGTGAAAATTATACAGGCTAAAACAAATCCCAATAAAAAAAGGCAGGACACTCGCAGTTTTCGCTTTAAATTCTACGAGCTCCAAGAAAACGGTTAAATTCATCTCACCCAACTTTCTCAATTTTCTTTTTCGTATTCATTATGCTATTTTTATACTTTTTGTTCAAAGGATTTGCTTATCTGTCATGTGTTAGTTCTCACGAAACACTAATCAAGCATTCTAGTAGTCTTTACGTGAAGCATGCGCTAAAATGGAATTGAAAACGTTGTAAGAAGGAGCACCCATGTTAGACTATTGGAATGAATACCCCAAAATACAGGAAAATCTAATTCAAGTTAAGAAATTGATCTCACAAAGACTTGTTATTAATAATAAATCGATTGAAGAGGCCATCACAAAATTTTCTTCTACAGGGGGAAAAATGATTCGTCCGGCACTCTTCTTTCTTTTCGCTGATTTTGGAGAAAAAAAAGAGCACGAACAATTAATAAAAATCGCAGCTTCACTTGAATTGCTGCATTCTGCAACACTTGTCCACGATGATATTATCGATGACTCGCCTACCCGTCGTGGAATGCCATCCATCCAAACTCGCTTCGGAAAAGATGTAGCGGTTTACACCGGAGATTTTATGTATACTAGTTATTTTGAATTGTTAGCTGAATGTATGAGCCAAACACCTTTTCTGCTTAAAAACGCTCAAGCGATGAAGAAAGTTTTACAGGGGGAATTGACACAAATGACTTGTACTTTCAATGCCGATCAGACCGTTAGCGATTACTTACGAAACATTAACGGTAAGACTGCGGAACTTATTCGACTAAGTTGCCATGAAGGTGCCTATTTTGGTGGGGCTGACAAAAAACTGCAATCACGAGCTAAACGCATCGGATCTGCAATAGGTCTAGCCTTTCAGGTTTATGATGATATTTTGAATTTTTCCCTAGAACTAGGAAACGATCAGAAACCTATTCTAACTGATGTTCAGCAAGGGATTTTTACCCTGCCTTTGCTGATTGCACGTGACAACCATCCTGATATCATACGCCCCTACTTAGAAAAGCCTGAAGAGTTATCTCGACAGGATTTGATTCAGTTAGCCTATTACGTAGATAGCCTTGGTGGGATTTCCGGTGCGTTATCATTTGCGGAAAAGCTAACACAAAAGGCATTGGATGAAATCCACCAACTACCTGATAGTAAAAGCAAAGAAGTTTTAGTGATCGTAGCTAAGCAATTGTTGGAAAGATCTTATTAATATGTTCATCCGTGAAATGACTACCGCTATCCACTGACACTCAGTGGATTTTTTTATGTCTTGTTTCTTTTTATGCTGGAATAGATATAAAGAAGTCTGTTTCTTACTTTTTTCTCGTGGTAAAATAAATAGTGAGAAAACAAAAGGAGTTCAAAGGGATGAACATTCATGAATTGTACCAAAAATTAGAGCTTTTCCCAGTAATCGCTGCTGCAAAAAATGAGGTTGAACTTGAAGCAGCGATTAATTCTGAAGCTGAAGTTATTTTTGTTCTCCAATCCCATCTGATGGAGTTAGCAAATCTGTCTAAAAAAATTAAAACTAGTGGAAAAGTAGCTATTTTACATGCCGATCTAGTCAAGGGGCTATCATCTGATGAAAAAGCAATTGACTATATTAAACAATCTACCTCCTTTGACGGCATTATTTCTACCAAACCTGCGATCATTCGTCATGCTAAAAAACATCGATTATTAACGATCCAACGTTTCTTTCTCTTAGACTCTTCTGCTCTAGAAAACGTTGACCGCCAATTAAAATATACTGAAGCAGATTTAGTTGAAGTTCTTCCAAGTGTTTCACCAAAAATAATCAAAGAGCTGGTCAACCATTCAAAAAAACCGGTAATCGTTGGTGGCTTGATTCGCGACAAAGAAGACATTATGGGTGCTCTGGGAGCAGGAAGTCTCGCTGTCTCAACAACGGCAAGCACGATTTGGTCAATTTAACGATTGTTGAACGTTTATAAAGGTGTTATAATACAGGTAACTAAATAACTGCTAGAGATAAAAAGAGTATAGCTACAAACGTCAACAAACATTGGCGTTTGTTCACTGTACTCTTTTTTTAGTGCATTCTGGAGGGAACAGTAATCGAAGAATAACACAAAATAATTGGGAGGAAAAATCTATGTATGATGTAACTGTAATCGGTTGCGGAATTGTTGGGTCTGCAACTGCCTATGAACTAAGCAAGTATCATCTGAAGACTTTAATTTTGGAAGCCGAAAATGACGTTAGCTTGGGTGCAACTAGAGCTAATAGCGCCATAATGCATGCAGGCTTTGACCCAGAACCTGGTTCCTTGATGGCAAGACTGAATGTCGAAGGAGCAGAACGTGCGAAAGAACTATGTCAAAAGCTATCTGTCCATTATGATCAAATCGGCTCTCTTGTTGTCGCTTTTTCAGAAGAAGAGTTGGCACTCATTGAGAGACTATATGAACGAGGCATCAAAAATGGTGTAAAAGATCTTGAATTATTGGATCAAGAAGCACTTCATCAGAAGGAACCTAATCTTTCACATAAAAGTTTAGGCGCTCTGTACGCACCTACTGCGGCTATAGTAAACCCTTGGGAGTTCTGCCTAGCGTTGGCAGAGACCGCTGTAAAGAATGGGGTTGATATTGCTTTGAGTAATCGTGTTCAGGATATCAAAAAAATCAATGGCGGTTATGAGATAACGACCAATAAAGCCACCTATCAAACAAAATATGTATTCAATGCTGCAGGTGTCCATTCAGATGATATTCATAATTTGGTTGCTGAACCAAATTTCAAAATCACTCCAAAACGGGGTGAGTATTACCTCTTAGATAAATCTGAAGGAACTATTGTGAATCATGTTATCTTCCAATGTCCATCCAGTATCGGAAAAGGGGTTCTGATCAGTCCGACTGTCCACGGAAATTTGGTTGTTGGTCCAAATTCAGAACCAGTACCAACTGAAGATCTGGATAGCGGTAAAGATACTGAAAGTACGACCGCCGGATTGAAGCTAGTTGCTGAATTGGCAAAAAAATCGGTACCTGACCTAAACTTACGTCAATCAATTCGAAACTTTTCTGGAATACGTGCGAACAATTCTACTGGAGATTTTGTTTTGCAAGAAGCAGCCTCCGGATTTATTGATCTAGCAGGTGTCAAATCTCCCGGTCTTACCTCCGCGCCAGCCATAGCTTTATATGGAATTGAGATGCTAGAAAAGTCTATAGGAGAGTCGTTCACGCGAAAGGTCTCGTTTATTGATTCCCGTGAGAAAGTTATATTTGATGAACTTTCTCTAGATGAAAAGAATAAGCTCATTTCACAAAATAACGATTATGGCAGAGTAATTTGCCGTTGCGAGACGATCACAGAAGGAGAAATCAGAGCTGCAGCCCACTCCCCTATCCCTCCCGTTTCTTTGGATGGGATCAAGCGCAGATGTAATGCTGGCATGGGACGTTGTCAGGGAGGATTCTGCGGTCCACGGGTGGTAGAAATTTTGGCTGATGAACGTAATAAATCACCATTAGATATTCTTCAGGATCGTGAAGGCAGTTATATTCTTGTAGAAGCAACGAAAGGAGGTCATTAAGATGCATGACTTAATTGTAATCGGCGGAGGGCCAGCAGGCTTAGCAGCAGCTGTTGCTGCTTATGAAAATGGAATCAAAGATATTTTGATCATTGAACGCGACCAGCGACTGGGAGGCATTTTGAATCAATGTATCCATAATGGTTTTGGTCTTCATTATTTTAAGGAAGAATTAACAGGGCCTGAATATGCTGCTCGCTTCATAAAAAAAATCCAAGAAACAAACGTCAAGGTTCTGTTAGATACGATGGTTTTAGAAGTATCAGAGAAAAAAGAAGTACATGTCGTCAATAAAGAACAAGGCTATCAGATCCTAAAAACAAAAGCAATTGTTTTTGCCATGGGCTGTCGTGAACGGACACGTGGCGCTATTGGTATCGCTGGCAGTCGCCCAGCTGGCGTCTTCACTGCGGGAGCGGCTCAGCGCTATGTCAATATGGAGGGCTATCTTGTTGGAAAGAAAATCATTATCTTAGGTTCCGGTGATATCGGTTTAATCATGGCTCGCCGTATGACTCTAGAAGGCGCAGAAGTTTTAGCCTGCATCGAAGTAATGCCATATTCTGGCGGGTTAACGAGAAATATTGTTCAATGCTTGGATGATTTCGATATTCCCTTGTATCTATCCCATACAATTACTGAAATTCGCGGAAAAAATCGTGTAGAGCAAGTTGTCGTTGCGGAAGTCGATGAGAAACGTCAGCCTATCGCTGGTACAGAACAATTATTCGACTGCGATACAATCTTATTATCAGTTGGTCTGATACCTGAAAATGAACTAAGCCGCGATGCTAATCTTGATCTCGATTCTAAAACAAATGGTCCCTTCGTTTATGAGAACATGGAGACTTCTATACCAGGGATTTTCGCTTGCGGCAACGTGGTCCATGTCCATGATTTAGTTGATTTTGTAACCGAAGAAAGTATCAAGGCTGGAACAGCAGCTGCTACTTATATCCTTAAAGATGAAAAGAATCTTTCGAGTGCCATCTCAGTAAAAAATGGGGATCATGTAACCTATACCGTTCCCCAAACGATCCGCAAAGAAAACATCAATCGTAGGGTTGAGGTTTTTTTCAGGGTCAATCAAGTGTTTGATGATAGTCAGATCCTAATTAAATCAAATGGGGAAGTTTTAGCAAAACAGAAGAAAAGCTACATCGTACCTGGAGAGATGGAAAAAATTAAACTATCAAAAAAAGTATTAGAAAAAGTCACTGATGGCGATTTGGAGATCTGTGTCGAGGAGGTGTCCAAGAGATGAAAAACTTTATTTGTATCATGTGCCCAAAAGGCTGTCATCTAACCGTTGATGAAATGAAAGATTATCAGGTGACCGGTCACAGCTGTAACAAGGGCGTAAAATATGGCAAGGCAGAAGCCACAAATCCAATTCGAGTGGTCACTTCTACTGTTCTCGTAAATGGCGGTAGTTCTCATCTTTGTTCGGTAAAAACTGCAGATGGTATTCCAAAGAAAATGGTTTTGGAGGCAATGAGAGAAATCAACCAAGTTAAACTGCAGGCTCCAGTCAAAATTGGCGACGTAGCAATCAATAACCTTCTGAATACAGGAGTCGATGTTGTTGTAACCAGCGAATCACAAGCAAGTTAATTTCAAAAAAACTCCTCAATAGTCAACTTTGAGGAGTTTTTTTATCTATCTGTACATTAACGAATAACTGCTTGAACCTTCTCTTCTAACTTCTTAGTAACTTTGCTCATAATGTGATTGATTTCTTCATCAGTTAAAGTTGCCTCAGAATTAACGAAGGTCAAATTGTACGCCATCGATTTTTTGCCCGACTCGATATTTGCACCTTGATACACATCGAAGACCTGCAAATCAGTCAAGAATTTACCAGCAGCAGATTTAATCACCGCTTCAATTTCAGCGTTTGTACTTGCTTCATCCACCAACATCGCAATATCACGACTGACTGCCGGATATTTAGAAACTGTTTCAAAAACTAATGGCGCTTTTTCCAGACTGATCAGTGCTTCTAAATTCAATTCAGCTGCATAGGCTGATTTAAGTTCATAGCTTGCTGCCAGTTTGGGATGAACCTGACCGACAAATCCGATTAATTCTTCTCCTAAATAGATACCGGCTGTTTGGCCTGGATGCATCTCTGTCATTTTGATTGCTTTAAAAGAAATGTTCTCAGAGAGACCTAAGCCATCGACTAATTCTTCTACCATCCCTTTAATCGTGTAGTAATCACAAGCTTCAGCTTTACCATTCCAAGATTTATTTACAATACTACCAGTAACAGCGATTGCGACATGATTTTGTTCGATCGGTAAATCTTTTTTCGGATCATTATTTTGATAGAAAACATGACCGATTTCATAAAAAGCGGCATCATTATTCTTGCGTGCCACATTATACGCTAAATCTTCTAATAAACCACTAATCAAATTTAGACGCATGGTTGATCGTTCTTCACTCATTGGCCAAGCAACCCGAGTCACTTTGCTTTCGTTCACTAAAAATTGTTGCGCCTTATCTTCTGTTGTTAAAGCATAGCTAATCGCTTCTGATAATCCAGCACCTTCCAATAAGTTACGAACTTTTTTTACTGCCTTTTGCGCTTCAGTCAGATAACCTGCAACAGTTTGCCCTTCTGGTAAAGTAGACGGCAAATTGTTGTAACCATAAATACGTGCGATCTCTTCCATCAAATCGGCTTCAATCGTAATGTCCCAACGACGTGGCGGTACACTAACAGTTGTCACTCCATCCTTCACTTGAGTTTCAAAATTCAAAGCTTGGAAAATATCGTTGATTTGCTCTTGCGTTAATTCAGTGCCTAAGAAGCGATTAACCTTCTCAAGGGTAGTGCTCACTTCGACATTTTGAGGATGAACTTCACTGCCTTTGACCCCGCCTTGTAAAACTTTACCGCCAGCTAGTTCAGCAATCATAGCTGCAGCTACCTCACCAGCCAAACTTATTTCACCTTGATTGATTCCCTTTTCAAAACGCATTGAGGACTCACTGCGTAAATTGTAGCTTTGAGAAGTACGTCGAACTAAAGTGTGGTCAAACATCGCTGCTTCCAGTGCAACCGTCGTTGTTTCATAAGAAATTTCTGAATCTAACCCCCCCATAACACCTGCTAAAGCAACCGGAATTTCACCATTTGTAATTACGATATTTTCGGGATTCAACGTTCTTTCTACACTATCTAATGTTGTGAAAGGTTCATTTTCTTTGGCACGGCGGACCATAATTTCCTTACTTCCTAATTTATCATAGTCGAAGGCATGTAACGGTTGTCCAAACAGCAGTAAAATGTAGTTTGTCACATCAACCACATTGCTGATAGGACGAATTCCTTCATTCATCAAACGATTTTGTAGCCATTGCGGACTTGGACCGATTTTTACGTTCTCGATGATCCGAATTTCATAATGCGGCGCATCATTTTCATCAGTCACAGATACGCTAATCTTATCACTAGCCTTTTCTACTGATTCTCTTAATTCAACAGCTGGAAAATTCGCTTCTTTGTTATAAATAGCTGCAACCTCATGGGCCACTCCCCGAATACTTAATGCATCCGCTCTATTTGGTGTAATTGATAGATCAATGATCGTATCATCCATTTCCAAATATGGGAAAACTGGTTCACCAACGATGGCTTCTTCTGGCAAGTAGTAAATTCCTTCAGAGTATTCTTTAGGAATTACTGAGTCACTGTAACCAAGCTCTTGCAATGAGCAGATCATACCGTTAGAAACTTGTCCGCGCATTTTGCCTTTTTTGATTTTTACATTGCCTGCAATCCGCGAACCAGGTAATGCTACAATAACCTTAACTCCGGCTTTAATGTTTGGTGCACCACAAACGATTTGTGATAATTCTTCTTCACCTACATCAACTTGACAGATCGAAAGATGATCCGAATCAGGATGCGGAATACATTCTTTTACATCACCAACAACGATTTTCTTCAAACCATCCGCTGGGGATTCCAAGCCTTCGACTTCGATTCCTGTTAATGAAAGGCGATCTGCTAAATCCTTTGGCGCGATATCCTTAATATCTACATACTCATTTAACCATTTATATGAAACTAACATTGTTTCTTACTCCCCCTTGAATTGTTCCAAGAAACGAACATCGTTTTGATAAAAACTTCGAATATCATTGACACCGTATCGCAGCATTGCGATCCGGTCTGGACCTAAGCCAAAAGCAAAGCCAGAATATTCATTTGAGTCGATTCCTGACATTTCTAAAACATCTGGATGAACCATGCCGGCACCTAAAATCTCAATCCATCCTGTGTACTTGCAGACATTACAGCCTTTACCACCACATTTAAAACAGCTGACATCAACTTCTACTGAGGGTTCGGTGAATGGGAAATAACTAGGACGCAAACGAATACTACGATCTGCACCAAACAATTCTTTCAATAATACTTCCAGCGTTCCCTTCAAATCCCCCATTGTAATACCTTTATCGACAACTAAACCCTCGATCTGATGGAACTGATGACTATGAGTCGCATCATCCGTATCACGGCGGAAAACTTTCCCCGGGGAAATCATGCGTAGTGCGCCTTTTGAAAAGTCATGCTTTTCCATCGTTCGAGCTTGAACAGGTGATGTATGGGTACGTAATAAAACATCATCGGAAATATAGAATGTATCTTGCATATCCCGTGCTGGATGATCTTTTGGCAAGTTCATTCGTTCGAAATTGTAGTGATCGGATTCGATCTCTGTTCCTTCGATTACTTGATAACCCATTCCAACAAAAGTATCTTCAATTTCTTCCATTATTTGTGTCAATACATGACGGGTGCCGTGATTTACTTTTTTTCCTGGCAAAGTAACATCTAGTGACTCCGCGACTAATTGTTTTTCTAAAGCTAGCTCGGTCAATACTGCTTTACGTTCTTCCACAGCATTTGTTAAAAGATCACGGATCTCATTCGCGAAGGCTCCAACTTTCGGACGTTCTTCAGCTGAAAGATCTCGCATTCCTCGCAATACTTCTGTGATCGGGCCTTTCTTTCCTAACGTCTCCACACGAATCGTTTCAACGGCAGACAGTTCTTCTGCAGCTTCGATTTTGGCTAACGTCTGACTCTTTAGTGTTTCTAATTGCTCTTGTAAACTCATTGTTTTCTTCCTTTCCCTATTGCTAAAGTGAAAAAGTCCACTCAATATCCATAAAAACAAACACAAAGAGACCCCGTTCCGATAAAGGAACGAGGTCTCGCGTTACCATCCTAATTCGTCAATTGTGCTCTGACGCTCTCACTTTTTTAACGGCTTCGCCGGTCTTACGACAAGCTCCAGAAGTGAACTTCATCTTTTCGCTTCCTAGTCTGCTTCCAGTCAACGACAGACACTCCCTTTAAGATTGAAAAAGACTACTCTTTTCTATCAACGCTTTTTTAAATATTCAATTGACTATCCCAATACTACAAGAAATCAAAAAAATTATCAACTACATTCTGCATCTGTGATCCAGGTATCGCCCCATTGATGAATTTCTTTCATCACTGTTTCTAATGCTTCGCCTTTTTTGGTTAGACAGTAGTCCATACGTTTTTGACTTCCGCAAGCGATCACACGACCGACAATACCCTCTGCCTCTAATTCTTTGAGACGCTCCGTTAAGACCCGATCACTGACATCTGGAATCATCGCAGCAATATCGACAAATCTTTGAGGACCGCCTTCTAATAATACATCAATAATTAAACCGTTCCATTTTTTGCCTAAAATCTGAAATCCCTTCTCAAATTTTGGACAGAGTGAAAAGTCCATTACTTCTACTTGTTCCATCTTCCTCACCTCGATAGGGAGAGTATAGCACATCACTTACATTTTATAAGTATAACTTGCCTAAGCTTTAGGAGTTTCTAACAAATTAATGACTTGATTTCCTTGTAAAAAGATTAGGTAAACGCCCTTAACTGGTTTCTGTTTTGCTTTTTCTAAGGCATCCTTATATAGATGTAACTGTCCCCGATAACGATTGATTAAAATTTGTTCACGTTCAGGTGAATAATAATCAGTTTTCAAATCATACAAGAATAATTTATCTTCAAATTCCAAATAACCGTCAATAATCCCATGAATCAATATTTCATCGTGATTCTGATAGTCATCGAACAATTGGTTAGCAGGCAACAACATCGCAAATGGTTCTTCGCGATATAAATTTCCTGAATTTTCGATGATAAATCGTCCGACATCAGAATCCAGAAATTGCATAATACTGTCCACAGATATTTTTTCAGCAATTTCTGTTGTTAATGTTTTTCGATCAATCAATTTCTGAATCAAGTCTTCAATCATTTTTTTCTCTGGCATTTCATTTAATGGCAGAAGCTGCATCACTAAATGTGTCGCCGTACCAATCTCTGCGGATGATAATTCCTTTTGAGTCCCTAAAAATTTCGGAGCGTTTAATTCACCTTCCGTAAAACGATACTGAGTTTGTGTTGCTGTTATGTCCAGCGTTTCCCGATTATCTGGATCATCGTATAGACGCTTTAATTCTGAGACTGATTGATAACTAGTCGTTTTAGTTGCTTCAGGATAGGGGTACTTAAACAACAACTGCTTCTTCAAGGTTTCAATATTTATAGCCCCTTGCGGAATTTCCAGCGTTTTGATCTCTGGCAGATAACCTTGTACCGCTCCGGCTATCGTTTGCGGATCTACAAAGTCTATTTTAAAAGAGGCTGGATGATTTTTCAAAACAGCAGGCTGATTCACCGCATATTCTTTTTGGTACTGATCCATCAACGGGTGTCTAAATAGGGTCATCCCCACCCAATCAATGAAACTATCATTCTGACCATTTCTAAGGCCGGCGTCTAAAACCAGGCCTTCATTCAGAGATCCTTTGCTCCAAGTTTTAAAAGCTGCCTCTTTATCATCATAAGAACCAACTAGAAATAACTTTTGTTCTGCTCGAGTCAGCGCGACATACAATTTCCGCATTTCCTCGGATAATAACTTATTCAAATTTTTTTGTTTGACCGTTTGGAAGAGTAAAGTGTCTTTTCTGATACGATCATCTGGCGTCAGCAATTTTACACCGAGTCCCAATCGTTCATCAAAAACATAATTCCTGCGTGTATCCTGTACATTGAAGCTTTTGCTCATATCCATCAAAAAAACGACTGGAAATTCCAACCCTTTGCTGCCGTGGATCGTCATAACACGCACGGCATCTTGCACTTCTTCCGTTGGCGGTTCACCTAAGTCTTTATCCTTTTCCTGCATTTTTTCAATAAAACGAATAAATTGATACAAACCGCGGAAGCTGCTGCGCTCATAATCTTTTGCCCGTTCAATCAAAGCCAATAAGTTTGCGTGGCGTTGTTGCCCTGCCGGCATTCCTAAAACATAATCTAAGTAGGCTGTCTCATTATAGATTTTAACTAGTAAATTTGCTAAGGCTTCTCGTCTTGCAAACTCACGCCAATCATTTAATTGCTCTAGGAAAGTCGTTAACTTTTTCGCTGTGGCATCCGAATTATTTTTGCTATAGCTTTTGACTGCTCGATAATACTCTTTTTGTGGCAATGATAGCCGAACCTGTGCCAGTTCCTCTTCTTGTAGACCGACAATCGGTGAACGCAAAACAGCCGCAAGTGGAATATCTTGATAAGGATTGTCAATAATCTGCAATAAAGAAATCATTACTCGGAGTTCCGTTGATTGAAAATAATTCTGCGTATCATTAATCGATAGCGGAATTCCTAATTGTTTAAAAACTTCTAAGATCGTCAAATTGTTACTTCTAGTTGGCGTTAGCAAGACGATATCTTCATAACGGGCAGCGCGCATTATTTTTTGCTTTTTGTCATAGACTTCGAAACCATCATCGATTAATTGCCGAATTTTTATTGCGGTCATGAAGATTTCGCCCATAGCCTTGTCTTCTATCCACTCTGGAACCTCACCATTTTTTTCGTAAATTAGTAATTCTGGGATGAAGGCATCCGTTTCAGGAAAATCGGTAAAACCATTAATTAGTTCTGCTTGTTTGTCATACTCGATCTGTCCGACTGTCTGATCCATTAGTTGAGTGAAGATTAAATTAGTAAAATCCAAGACTTCTTTCCGCGAACGGAAATTTTCAGCTAAGATGATCCGCCGTCCACCTTCTTCATCTGCGAAATCGTGATATTTTTGGATAAATAACGTTGGATCAGCTAACCGGAAGCCATAGATTGATTGTTTGACATCTCCTACCATGAAAAGATTTCCTGGTTCATCTGTGCTTAATTGTCTTAGGATCGTCTCCTGAAGCTGGTTAATATCTTGGTACTCATCAACAAGAACCTCTGCAAAACGTTTGCGATAATAGCTTGCTGCCGGCTTAAAACCATCAACTTCTGCCTGTAATATCTGCAGAGTGAAGTGTTCTAAGTCATTGAAATCCAGCATACCTTTCTCCTGTTTTTTCGCAGAATATTCTTCAATGAAACGTTTTTCTACCCGAACAAGTTCCGCTACAATCGGTAACGCTTCTTGCAGGCGTTCAACTTGTTCTTCTGGAGAAACTGTGAAATACATCTCTTTGATTTTCATCAATGCTTGTTTTGCTTGATCTCGATAATTTTTACACTCACTGATTACATCGCCATAAAGCTCTTTGACTTCTTTTTTACGCGGTGAAGGATACGTGGCAAATTTGAGACTTTCGAAACTAGTATATGCAGCATCTAACTTGTCATCTGTTAATGCTTTTTCGATTTGCTGAGTGAAGGCTTGTTCATTTTGTGCAAGCTCAGTAATTTTCAGCAGTTCATCCGTACCTTGACTGGCTGAAATCATCCATTGATAGGTTTGATTGACTTCGTGCAATGTTTGTAAAACTTGTGGTCGAATCAAGTCTTGGTATAAATCAGAATCAACTAAGCTTTCCACACGATAGTTATCGACTAACCTATCCAACCAATGAAATGGTTCAGGATTAGCACGAGCAAACTCATACATCGAAAGAATTAAATCCTCCAGACCGCTGTCACTACGATCGTTTGAAAAATTCTCTGTCAAACGGTAAAAAATCTCCTGATTTTCTTCGTAGAATGTCTCTCGCAGTTCATCCCAAACATCCTCTTTTAGTAAGATTGTCTCTGTATCGTCCGTCAACATCCGATAACTCGGATCTAAGTCAATCAAATAGAAAAAGCGCTGAATGACTTTTGAACAAAACGAGTGCAATGTAGAGATATTTGCAGTCGGCAGTAGCGTCAGTTGACGAGTAAAATGATTTTTTAAATCTTGATCCGTTTCTTCATTAATTGCTTCTTGCAAGGCTGATTGAATTCGTTCTTTCATTTCCCTGGCAGCCGCTTCCGTAAATGTTACAACTAGTAATTGATCAACCGAGAGCTGTTGACGCTTGATTTTTTCAATCACACGTCTAACAAGTACGGCTGTTTTACCTGATCCAGCAGAAGCGGAAACCAAAAGATTAGTTCCTTGATCATAAATCGCCTGCCATTGGGAATCAGTGTATATTTCATTCGGGGCTTTTGGAGGGATTTCATATCTATTTATCATGCAGCTCATCCTCCATTCGTTTCAAGACTTCTTCCTTAGATAACTTTTCTAAGCGATGGTAATTATTTTCCTTCAACATCGCGTCAAATTTGCAAACACTTCGGAATGGACAGTACTGGCAAGCAATCCGCTGATTATCCTTGTAAGTAGGATTCAATTTAATTTCACCAGAAACAATTTGGTTGCCAGCTTTTTGAATTTTTTCGCGATTGTATTGACGCAAAGTCTCGATCTCAGATAGTTCGTAAAATTTGTCTTTTGACTGAGATACAACGACCGTTTGTCCATTCTTATCTTTCTTGATTGGGAAGAGTAATGAATTTTCCTTTTCTTGTAAACTTTGATCCAGCTGATCATAAAGCTCAGGCTCTTTTGCAAACAATCCATCATATTGATATGCTTTTAGCATATCCTTTTCAATATTCTTTGGATCTTTTAACACTGGATTATGAACGTGAAGATAATAGGCTCCTGCTGGTTTAATCACTTTTCCATTCGCTTGGCTAAAATCTGTCACTGCAACATCTAAGTAAGTAATCAATTGTAGAGCGATACCATAATATGCATCCGCTACATTGAAACTATGTGGACTTGATTTGTAGTCGATCACGCTTAACCAATCATTCTCGGCACTATGCAATTGATCCAAACGATCGATTTTCCCGCGAATCGCTACCTCTCCGCCATTTGATAGCGGTAGGTTGATTCCAGGAAGACCTTTTTGTCCGCCAATCGAACCGAAAATAATTTCCGTTTGCTGTGGCTCGAACTTTGTGCGAATTCCTTGTTGTACCAACCCCCAGCTGACTTTTTGAATAGTCCTTGATAGTTGATAGCGAATATAGTTCATCCGAGCTGAGCTAGAAAGAATAGCAAATTTCAACTCACCAAATATTTCTCTCAATACTTCATCAGCAAGTTGATTTCGTTGTGCTTCATTCAACTCTGCCAAACGCATCCCTTGATCCTTCAATAAGCGGAAGAAATGATCCAAAGCTTCGTGATAAAAATCTCCAGCTGCTGCTGGAGTCAGTCCATAAACGGTTCTTTCCTTTAGTCCAAGTCCAAAACTAGCAAAGTATTTATACTGACAATTATAGAAATTTTCTATCCGCGAAACAGAGACATAAAGATTTTTCCCATATAGTCGTTCCGCAGTCTCAGGCAAAAGTTCCCTTGGTACATTGAGGTCTTGAAGACTCTTGAAGACTCTTTGTGCTAATGGAGCCAGCGAGCTATTTTGTATAAATTTTTGCAACTCACGCCAAGCTGGTAGGAAAGCACGGTTCTCATCCTGAGCGAAACGATTTAAAGCGATCAAATCGGACAACAGTGTTCGCATTGTGCCTAGATGATTTTCCGGTTCACTTGTTAATTTTAAGGAATCATTTTCAATAATTGGCACATTTAAACCCTGACTTAGCTGTTTTAAAAAAGAGGAGATCTCCAATTTTTTCTCGCCCTCAACCGTTGTTGCAACGCTTAAATAAAGCTTTTCTGTTGCGGAAAGGAAGACAGAATATGCTAAAAACGGTTCGCGATTCACTTTTGAACTGTTGCTTTCAGGTAAAAACTTGCCCTCTGGCAGATTTTGATTAAAGGCGGAGCGTTCTTCCGCTGACAATAATCCTTTATCGTCAAAACGGGCTGGAAAATCATTGTTGTTCAACCCAATCGCGAAAGTGACTTTCATTTGATCCACACGAGCCAATTCCAGATCGTTAACTCGTACTTGATCAATCGCTGTAGGAATTTTTCCGTAGGTTAAGTTCATTAAACCCGCTAAAAAGATTTCCTGGAAAGCATCCCAATCAAAAGCGTCTGCTCCGTAGATCAGCACATATTCATCTAAAAGATCAAGCAAGGCTTGCCAGGTTTGTTCATGATTACGAGCCTTATCCAAGTTACCTTTAGTTACTTCTTGATCACGCCAAAAGAGTAGTTGTCGTTTTACACCGCTCTTTTCTAGAAAATGATAGAAAAGCGTCGCTGCCTCCAATCCGTTTGTAGCCTGTTTCATTTCTTTAAAGAATATTGGCAGAATATGTTGAACCGAACGGCGAACTTCATTGGTTGTCTCTTCCAATTGTTTGGCGTCGTTAAAAACATCCGCTTCAAAATCATAATCAACAAACTCCCAATCAGCTGCTTTCGTCCAAGCGCTGCCGCGAAAATTATACGCCAAACAAACATTTTCCGTTTGATCGATTTTCTCTCTGTATTGCTGCTGTTCTACGAACCATGTATTTGCCTCCCATCCAAACGGTGCAAATAATTCTGTTCGGAGCATTCGAAAAACATCGTTAATCCTGTAATGATAATTATCAATTAAAAACAAGGCTTGCAGAAACTCGATCAAGGGATGCGCTGACATCTCTTGTGTCTCGTCCAAATAAAACGGAATAGCCAATTTTTGGAAGATATCCGGTAAGACACTATTATAAACTTGCGGATTTCGCATTAAGATCTGAATATCTTTATAGCGATAATTTTCATCCCTGACAAGATGCAGAATCTCTTCACCAATCTTTCGAATTTCTTCAGACACTGTAGCGTATTGGGTAATCTGGAGCTGATCTGTTTGGCTTAATGTTACTTTTTTTTGATTTACCCAAAACTCTCCTATTTGATTAAAGACTGTTTGCTTTAACTGAGAGAATTGATCCGGACGTACTGGAATCCGTTGCGCATCAGCACTACGTTTTAGCTGGAAATAAGTTTTCCCAGGATCAGCAAATAAATTCAATGGATTCGGTTCTTCATTTGGATAAGGACGATCTAGCTCTAAATTGACTAGCAAATTACCGCAACTCATTAACGTATTAAGAACATTTAATTCTCGTGCGTTAAAACGTGTAAAGCCGCTAACAATAAATAGACTGTTGGAAAGATCTTGTTTACTTAAATGATCTTGTAGTAATAACAACGGGTCTTCATTGGCTACCTGATAAGTTATTAACGCTTCTTCGTAAGCTGTAAAGACCTTTTGCAAATCTTGAAGTTTTAATACTTGGTCTTGATCGCTCCCATTCTCAACTAAATCAGCCACTGTAACATTGCCGATCTGCATCTCCTGATAAAATCCGACTAATTGCTGGATAAAACCAGTCTTATTGACCTCACCTCGAAAAATCGTCAATTCTTCACGTACTTCATGGAGAATTTTCCGTAAGATCATGGCATTGCCTGCTTCAGATAGAATATTTCCCGGAACTTGCCCGTCCCGCTGCAAAAAATACCAAGCCAGTCTTTGAAAACTAAAAACTTGTGTGCGGATCGTACTGAATTCCGTGTTTCCCCGCGCCTGTTTCATAGCTGACAAGAGATTAATCTCTTGCTCGAATTTATTATAATTGGGGACTAAGAAAAACACGCGATTCACTGGATTTTTTTCTAACCAAACACGTGCCGTCTGAATTATTTGTTCTTTTGCATCGTTCTGTCCAGCACCCAACAAAAATTGTAATGGCATCGTTTCCCCTCGTTTCTTCAAAATTTGTTACTCGTATATTATAACAGTTACACTAAATCTGCGCATGGTTAAGCAGGCGACCAGCAGTAATTCTACATGTAAAATGAATAATAAAAAAATATGGATTTACTATAGTTTATCAATTAATAAAAAGAACTGAACTTCAAAATAAAGCCGGCTGGTCCTTTCGTATTGATAGATTTATTTTTCATATGGAAGATAACGAACTATTTCGAAGTAGACAAAAAAACTAGCATACTATGCTAGTCTACAGTACCGAAACGATCCAGTGGCCAAAACACAAATTTCACATCGGCCATTATATCTTTTTCTTTGATCATCCCGATGATTCGGCTGTCTTTTGAAATTCGGCGATTATCGCCTAAAACAAATAACTGACCTTCTGGGACTGTTTTTGATCCAAATAGTTCTTCTAAATTAAAATCGTAGGTCAGCGGCTGGTCGTCATCCAATTTACCTTTGAACTCTTTTAAATAAGGTTCATCGTATTCCTTATCGTTGATATAGAGCTTGTCATTTTTATACTCGACAGTATCACCCGGCAAGCCAATCACACGTTTGATATAGTTCTTTCCTTCATCGTCTGGTGCTGGAAAGGTCACGATATCGAAGCGTTTGACTTTCGTATTTTTTAGTGCAATGACGCGCTCCCCATCGATCAGTGTCGGATCCATCGAATCTCCTTTTACTACCACTGGAGTAAAAACAAACTGACGCAAACCAATCAAAATAGCTCCTAAGATTAAAAACCAAAGAATTGTTTTTCCTACTTCCTTTATATTCATCTGTGGGCCTCCAATTTTAAAGCTTCATAATGCTAGTTTATCATATTTCAAAGAGTTTCATGAAAGTTATTCACTTGCCCTTTAAAAAAAATTACTTTTCCCCGAGCATATTTCTTTTCTTACTTTTTGTAAGATGGTAAAGTAGTTTTTGTCAACAAGAACAAAACAAGAAAAGGTGGAAATTATTATGTCTCAATTTTTAGAAACATTAAAAGATCGTCGATCATTTTACGCTTTAGGACGAGATGTTAAACAATCAGAAGAAGAAATCACTGAGTTGATTAAAGACGCAGTAAAAAGCAGCCCAACCGCTTTTAACGCACAATCACCTCGTGCCGTTATTCTATTTGGAAATGCCCACGAAAAGCTATGGAACATCGTTGAAGAAGCGTTGAAGCCATTAACTCCCGCAGAAGTTTTTCCTAATACGCAAGCAAAAATCGCTGGCTTTAGAAACGCCTATGGAACTGTAATGTTCTTCAAGGAAACTGATACTGTGAAAAACTTGCAAGAACAATTTGCATTATATGCTGATAACTTCCCTGATTGGGCTGAACAATCAAATGGTATCGCAACAGCAAACACTTGGACCGCTTTAACAGCTGCAGGCCTTGGCGCAAACTTGCAACATTACAATCCAGTTATCGATGATGCTGTCGCAAAAGAATGGAATATTCCAGCAAACTGGCAATTACGTTCACAATTAGTTTTCGGTTCTAAAGAAGGCGAAGCTAATGAAAAAGAATACTTAGCTGACGACGAACGCTTCCGCGTTTTCCGCTAATGTACTGAATATCATAAAAATAGGCAATGCTGTTTTTACAGCATTGCCTATTTTTATTTGCCATCTTTGTCTTGATCGTCTTTGGTTAATATCTCCAATGTGCTTCCTTCACTAAGATGAGTTGACAGAAAAACGACGAACTCCGTTAATGAGTAATCGAAAGTCAAGATCGGTCCACGACGTTCTTTGCGGAAATAGTTTAACTTAATTAAGCCGTTCTCTTCTTGAAACAACACTACTCGCTCAATCTCATCTAAAGGGATCCCGCGGTTGTCTAAGCTAAAAAGAATCAGGCTTTCTTCTGTAAAGCCTTTTTTGTCTAACAGAAAACTCAACATCACCAGTGCTGCTAAAACTGTCTGTACACGACCATTCAAGTCTTGCCAACTAGTGAACCCTATCCATAAAATCATGATTGTTAGAAATAGATAAAAAGGATACTGCCTGCGTCGCTTAAAAACCGGAACAACGATTTCTCTGCGTGCTATCATTAAAAAAACATAAAGTACAGCCGTAAAGATTGCCAATAACAATGTAAATATATTCAAAAAAACCGCCTTCTAACTTGGAATGAAATTAGAATATTTTACCACGACCATGTTAGATTTGTCATCTCGCTGCTCTTGATCGATTTCTTCGCACTGATTGATTCGAACGACTGCGCAGTTTGTCATTTTCGAAATTACTTCGCCTTCTACACATTCTTCGAAACCAATCGGATGGCAACGATAACTTCTACCTAGTTCAATTTCTTCTTCATTCATAAGTAAGCCCTCCAGTATCGACATTCATTTGTTCGTCTAGCTTTTGGATCAATGTTATTCGCAATTATACCGAAGTATGGAATGGTTTACAATCGAATTTTTCACTTCATTCGCAAAAAGCAGTCAAATCAGGTAAAATTATTTTAGGGGAGTGATATTTTATGTCAAATTTTATTGATTCAATCAAAAAGTATGGATACTTAAGAAGCGCTTGCTATCTTATCCTTGGAATCGCTATCTTAGTATCACCGCGAAACGTTTTTAGAGGGATTGTTTACATTATTTTCTTCTATTTATTATTTTTTGGTATTTTACAGATTATTCGTGGACTAAGAGCGAAGAAATATACTGGTAATGTGGGTTTCGAAACCACAGGTGGCATCATGCGAGTAGTCACTGCATTTGTGGTGTTATGGTTTTCAAAAGGAATCATTAGTATCTTACCAATGTTTTTAGGATTTATTATCCTAATTTTTGCCATCAGTCAGTTTATTCAAAGCTGGAGTGCTAGAAGAAACGGTTTCCCAGTAACTGGTCAGGTGATTTACAGCGGCTTAATGATCATCGCTGGATTTTTCCTTTTATTCAATCCTTTCAGCAGTATTATGATTCTCTTTCAAATATTCGGTATCTTATTAATTACGATGGCTGTTTCAGAATTTTTCAATACCCGCCGCTTTAATCAATAAGCAATTGTTTCTATTATAAGAAACATTTATACTAGTAGTATTAAGAAGAGTGAGGTTATTATGAACACTGCAAGCGAATTGTATCAGTTTACCAAGAAATATGGGATTAACTACAATACCAATGAAGAGAAAGGGACCCAATTATTTAGTAACTTTTTACAGTTTTTTCCAAAAACAACCTTCACTTTTTCGTTTATCGGGTTTCATAAGTATGAAAGTGTGAAGAAACAAGAAGGTTTGACCGCTTATGGAATTTCAGGAAATATACTTTATGCGTTAAGTAAACAAAAAGCTTATAAATATAATCTTTATCAATGTAAGGAAATCAGCGGTAAAAAGAAACTAAATGGTATCCGCTTGACTTTGGTGTTCGAAGCTGAAGTTATCAAGATCAATCTTGGATTCGCTGATGGAAATATCGTTTTGGCTGCTTTGAAACAAGCTGGAAATAAATAATCGAGACGATTTATTTGAAGAATAGAAAAACTAGCGTTATAATGTTTTCTGTTCTCATTGGGATATGGCCAAACTGGTAAGGCGCCTGACTCTGAATCAGGTAAGTGCAGGTTCGAGCCCTGCTATCCCAATAAAAAAGAGTTTCTGCTTTCAATGGAAGGCAGAAACTTTTTTGCATTTTTAAACTCCTTAGGATTTAACTACCATTACATTACACTTTGCATGATTAACGACATACGCTGTCGTAGAACCAACTATTGCTTGCTCTATTGCTCCTAATCCAGTCGCGCCGACCATGATGAGATCTACCTGTTTTTCAAGCGCATATTCTATAATCTTTCGTTTTGGACTCCCTGAATCAATCTTCGTTTCGTAATCCAATCCACTCATCTTTGAGGTGGAAATCAACTGCTCTAATTCGATTTCAGCATTGTTCAAATGAAACTTCAGCGCGTCATTGATAAATGCTGGATCACCGATTGAAAATTTGTAATCCACTACAGTAAGGATGAATAGTTTTGCGCCATTACGGTCGGCAACATTGAGTGCCTCATTGAACGCAACATTCGAAGCTGGTGAACCATCCACTGCAACGAGAATATTTTTATAGCTTTCTTTCATTGAAAACGCCTCCCTTAGTTCTATTATACATCAACTACTTCCAGCAATAAAATTAAAGCCTTTTCTCATGAAAAAGAGATATCATTAGTTATTTGAGCTAATTTCG
>NZ_JCAFYN010000035.1:0-39346 GCF_059374735.1 Enterococcus sp. GPZ-007
CAATTGCTGTCAAAACGGACATGAATCCGATTTATTTTGTCTAAATAAAAAATCTCCGCTGCCGAAGCAACGGAAATTTTTCTAGATATTTATCTCTGTCAAAGCATTTAACGCACGTTCAGCCAATGTTTCATAGCGTAATTTTTTATCACGGATGCGTTCCGGCAAACTTGGAAATAACCCGAAATTTGCATTCATCGGTTGAAAATGTTTGCCTTCAGCGTGAGTGATGTAATATGCCATCGAGCCAATCGCCGTTTCACGAGGAAATTCAATCAGTTCTTCGCCTTTAGCTAATCGAGCCGCATTCAGGCCAGCAACTAATCCGCTGCCCGCACTTTCCACGTAGCCTTCTACACCAGTCATTTGACCAGCAAAGAATAGATCATCACGTTTCTTACTCTGATACGTAGAGCGCAAGAGTTCTGGCGAATTTATAAAACTGTTGCGATGCATAACTCCATAGCGCAAGAATTCCGCATTTTCCAAACCAGGAATCATCTGAAATACACGCTTTTGTTCGCCCCATTTCAAATGGGTTTGAAAACCAACAATGTTGTACATTGATGCAGCAGCGTTATCTTGACGCAACTGAATCACCGCATATGGGCGTTTACCCGTCTTAGGATCTTCCAATCCGACAGGTTTCATAGGTCCAAACAACATCGTTTTAATTCCGCGTTTAGCCATAACCTCAATCGGCATACAGCCTTCAAAGAATTTTTCCTTCTCAAATTCCTTTTGTGGAGCAACCTCGGCTGTGATCAGGGCTTCATAAAAGCGCATGAATTCTTCTTCGGTCATTGGACAATTCAAATACGCGGCTTCACCTTTGTCATAACGCGATTTCAAATACACTTTTTCACGATCAATCGTCGAACTATCTATGATCGGCGCTGCTGCATCATAAAAGTAAAACCCATGAGAGCCATTATAATCCGCAATTTGTTCCGCCAAAGCTTCCGAAGTTAAAGGACCAGTCGCAATAATGGTGATCCCCTCAGGAATCTTGGTGATTTCTTCTGAAATAACTTTTACCATTGGATGAGCTTTCAGTTTCTCCGTAATTCGCGCAGAGAAATTATTCCGGTCCACTGCAAGTGCACCGCCTGCAGGAACAGCCGTTTCATCCGCAGAGGCGATGACTAAAGAATTCAAGCGGCGCATCTCTTCCTTCAGAACGCCGACCGCATTCGTCAAATTATTTCCTCGTAAAGAGTTGCTGCAGACAAGCTCCGCAAAATCCGCTGTATGATGTGCTGGTGTTGATTTCACTGGACGCATCTCGTATAAATTTACAGGAACGCCTGCCTCTGCCAGTTGCCAAGCAGCCTCACTTCCGGCAAGACCCGCCCCGATAACATTCACTGTTTTTACCATCTATTCCTCACTTATAAACGTTATTTTTGTACAGCTTCTTCGTAATCTCCGTTGACACAGACGACTTGCTTACCGCCTTTGACTTTCTTCTCAACTAAATAACCGCCATCTTTCGGACATGTACGACCGATTGGTTTATCCCAAGAAGTAAAGTCACAATCTGGATAACGTGAGCAGCCATAGAACAAACGATTCTTTTTGGATTTCCGTTCAACAACTTGCCCTTTATGACAAACTGGACATTCTACGCCAATTTCTTTGATAATTGGCTTGGTATTGCGGCAATCTGGAAAATTACTACATGCATAGAATTTTCCATAACGACCCAATTTGATCACCATTGGATGTCCACAAACATCACAATCGAATCCTGCTGGCTCATCTTTAATTTGAATCTTTTCAATGCCTTCTTCGGCTTTTTCCAATTCAACTGCGAAAGGTTTGTAGAAACGATCAACAACCGTCGTCCATTCTTCCTTGCCTTCTTCAACCTTATCTAAATCATTTTCCATCTCAGCCGTAAAGTTGACATCAACGATTTGCGGGAAGAAATCAACGATCAAGGTATTGACAATTTCTCCAAGTTCGGTTGGTTCAAAACGACGTTGCGTTAATTTCACATAATAACGACGTTGGATCGTATCTAAAGTTGGAGCATAAGTTGAAGGTCGACCTACCCCATTTTCTTCTAGCGTTTTGATCAAGGTTGCTTCACTAAAACGAGCTGGCGGCTGAGTAAAGTGTTGTTTCGGTTCAATATTGACAGATTGCACGATTTCACCCTTTTCAAGCTCAGGCAAAATGTTCTCTTTGTCTTCTTTCCCATCGTCGCGGCCTTCAATATAGACTTGCATAAACCCTTTAAACTTGATTTTCGATCCATTGGCGATAAAGATCACACCATTTTGTTCAAGTGTCACTTTCATTGTATCAAGAATCGCCGCAGTCATTTGACTAGCAACAAAACGTGACCAGATCAAGGTATAAAGCTTTAATTGATCCTTGTCTAAATATTGCTTCATTTCATCCGGTGTCCGTTGCACACTGGTTGGACGAATAGCCTCATGAGCATCCTGTGCTCCCTGCGGATTTTTCGCTTTACGAGCATGATGTTGTGAATATTCCTTGCCGTATGTTTTTTCAATAAATTCTGCTGCCTCGGTTTTTGCTGTATCCGAAATCCGGGTAGAGTCTGTACGCATATAGGTGATCAGACCGACTGTTCCCTGTTTGCCAAGAGCGATCCCTTCGTACAATTGTTGCGCAACCATCATGGTTTTTCTTGTACGGAAATTCAACTTACGCGCAGATTCCTGTTGCATATTACTTGTAGTAAATGGCAATGCCGGATTACGTTTCCGTTCCTTTTTCTCAACCTTAGTTACTTCATAATCCTTGCCATCAATTCTTGATGTGATTTCTTTGACTGCTTCAGCATCGGGCAATTTTTTCTTTTTGCCGTCAACACCCCAGAAGTTGGCTTTGAATTTCTTGGTTTTCTTTTTGAAGTTTCCATCAATGCTCCAGTATTCTTCTGGCACAAAGTCACGAATTTCTTGTTCGCGATCAATGATCATTTTTAGAGCGATTGATTGAACCCGACCGGCACTTAAACCCTTTTTAATTTTTTTCCATAAAATCGGTGAAATGGAATAACCAACAAGGCGATCCAATGCGCGACGTGCTTGTTGCGCATCTACTAACGAAACATCGATTGAACGTGGTTCTTTAAAGGCAGCTTTGACAGCGTCTTTCGTAATTTCGTTAAAGACGACGCGGTTCTTATCCTTTAAATCTAATCCTAATAAATAAGCGAGGTGCCAAGCGATGGCTTCCCCTTCTCTATCCGGGTCACTTGCGAGATAGACTTTTTGCGCTTTTTTAGCCGCTTGCTTCAAGCTTTTGATGACATCGCCTTTTCCGCGAATCGAGATATAATGGGGTTCATAATTGTTTTCAACATCGATCCCCATCTTACTTTTTGGCAAGTCTCGCACGTGTCCAACACTTGCGACTACTTTATAATTTCTTCCCAAATATTTTTCAATTGTCTTTGCTTTTGCTGGTGATTCCACGATAACTAGGTATTTATAGGCCAAATGTTTTTGCCTCCTCAATTTTTTCTACTATTATATATCGGTAACTACTGACAAATCGTAGCCTATAATACGCTATTCAAATTTTGTTTGTCAAGTCAGGTCTAATGAATTTCCTTCCATAAATCATAAGAATCAAAGATATCTTGTGTTTTTTCTACACAGATTGCACCGTCTTGAATCAACTGATGACAGCCGCTTGACCGCCCATCTAAGATCGATCCAGGAACTGCAAAAACGTCTTTCCCATAGTCCAAAGCTTGTTGAGCAGTAATTAATGAGCCACTACGCCTTTTTGCTTCTACTACTAACACACCACTGCTTAATCCTGCGATAATCCGATTGCGCATTGGAAAGTGAAATTTCGCAGGAGTCGTACCATTTGGATATTCGCTTAAAACTAAATGATGTTGGCTCATCTCAATTTGTAAATTGCCACTAGTTTTAGGATAACAAATATCTAACCCAGTTCCAACCACACCGATCGTTTTTCCTTGGTTACTGATTGCAAATTGATGAGCAAAGCTATCAATACCTTTTGCTAAGCCGCTGACGATTACAAATCCTCGCTTCGTAATGTCTGGCATCAATTCCTGCAAAACATGATACCCATACTTTGTTGCATCGCGTGCGCCTACAACCGCTAGCATGTTGCGTTTTAACAGTTCCAGATTTCCCTTATAAAACAATACTAACGGTGGTGTTGGAACATGACGTAATATTTCTGGATAAGCCTCATCCTCGATCGTGATATATTGATGCGTTTGTTCGATTTCTTGTATTCGATCTTCGGTCCAATCATTCCAATCATTCTGTTTGGTAGATTGTGCTAATAATCGAACTTCTAAACTGTCAAAATCCCACCATTGATGTCTTTTAGCAAATTGATAAATTCGCTGCTTGCCAAATGCACCGATCCCTTTAGTTAAACTTAAACGTAAAAGAAATTTACTCTTCAAAAAAATCCCTCTTTTCAGTCTTTATCAAAAGATACAGAAAAAAGAAGGATCTTATTTTTTATTTATTTTTAATTGGCGCAAAAGTTTTGCGATGAATTGGTAAGATTCCTTGCTCATCAATAGCCTGTAAATGTTCTTTTGTGCCATAACCTGCGTTTTTAGCAAACCCATAGGCTGGATAGTTCTCCCCGTATTTCGCCATCCATTCATCTCGATATACTTTGGCAATGATACTCGCGGCGGCAATCGACACGGATCGAGCATCCCCTTTGATAATTTTCTCCTGTGGTAATCCATTGTCTAATACCATTGCATCAATCAACAGACAATCGGGCGCAATTTCTAATTGATCGATCGCCCGTTGCATTGCCACTTTAGTCGCTTGATAAATATTCAATTGGTCAATCTCTTCTGCCGTTGCCTCGCCGATACCGATAGCGCGAGCATTTTTTTTAATCTCCGTCACTAGTTCTTCGCGTTTGTTAGCGGAAAGCTGCTTTGAATCATTCAATCCTAAGATCGCATGTTCCTCATTCAAAATAACTGCAGCAGCAACCACTGGACCTGCCAGTGGACCACGACCGACTTCATCAATCCCGCAGATTGCCTTGAATCCGAGAGCTTTCTTCTCATTTTCAAAAACAGACATCGCCTGATATTTTTCGACTAATGCTGCTTGCTTATCCTGTTGTTTTTGCCATTGTGCTAGAGCCAACTGGACGCCTTTACGAGAATCTTGACGAAGTTTTGCTAAACGGGGATCATCTACAGAAGAGATCGTCATTAACTCAGCTTTGATTGCACTGATTGATTGTTTTTCCATTACTCGCTCAACTCCTCAAAACGATCCAATGTGAACCGGCCCAATTTGCCTTGGCGCAATTCAAGGATCAGCATCTCACTTGCCCGTTCATAATCATCTTTGAAGCCACGTTTATTAGAAATAAGCATCAATAACTCAGGTAACTCCATAAATAAATCGTCTTCAGACAATTTGTAACGTTCTTTTAATTTCTCAGGATAAAAACGACAAAATACCTCAAGCAGATAGAGAGCTAGATCATCCAGATGCAGAAGATCATCCTTGATCGCTCCCGTTAGTGCTAACTTTTTCCCGACTGCTGGATCTTCAAATTTTGGCCACAATATTCCTGGCGTATCCAATAATTCCAGCTGCGAACCAAAGCGCAGCCATTGCTGACCTTTTGTAACTCCAGGACGATTGCCTGTGCTAGCAATTTTTTTTCCTGCTAAATGATTAAGCAGAGTGGATTTCCCAACATTAGGAATCCCTAGAACCATCGCACGAATCGCACGAGTTTTTAATCCTCTTTCTTTATCACGAGCAATCTTATCAACTAATACTTTTTTACTTGCCGGAACGATCTGCTTCACGCTCCTATCATCCTTCGCGGTCAAAGCCAATACATGATGCCCTTGTTCGCGAAAATAATTGACCCACATATTTGTTTGATTGGGATCAGCTAAGTCCGATTTGTTCAATAAAACCAGACGCGGTTTTTGCTGCACAATTTGATCCAACATCGGATTACGAGAGGATAGTGGTAACCGAGCATCAATCAATTCAAACACAATATCAACAAATTTTAATTTTTCAGAGACTTCGCGTCTCGCTTTGGCCATATGGCCGGGGAACCATTGAATAGTCATATATGTAATTCCTCCTTGGAGCGTGTTATTAGGAAGCTATCTTATCAAAACGCAGTACTTAATTTCTGGGTTAAAAAACAGAAACACAAAATATGTTTTTATGATCCCAAGCGTTATTTTAAGATGCAACTAGTTTTCCAATAATCATTGACTTCTATTTCCACACGTTATTGTATCACAAGTTCATATTTTTTGTGCTTCTCTGCAAAATTCTTTTTCTGAGAATACTGCTTTTTCTTACTAATTTTGTGTAAACAGGATTCAACTCATTTTATCAAAAGAGCAGTCACAAGCTATGAATTATTTTTGTGACTGCTTCTACCATTTTATTTTTCTAAAAACTAAAACGTGTGTCTTCTTTAAAATTTTTTCTAGCAGGATTACCTTCGCAGCGATAGACCTGCTTGTTGTTCATGTCATAAATCGCGGACCAAACAGTATCCTTTCCTGTTTTACGATCGTATTGACACAGAAAACCATACTTACCGCCCAATAGCTGTTTTGACTCATCTAACCCCATCTTAGAGTAGTTGCCAGCCAAATGTTGATCTAACGTCTGATAACGTTCTTCTGCAAACCAATCATCAGCCACAGTTATTTTTTTCGAAAGCATCGCTGGCAAATGGAAACTATTCGTCGCACAGAGATAGCCCTGTTCTTCCAACGAAGATTGAACCAACTTATCATTTGTGAATTCAACTAGAGTAGCGTTTCCTGAAGAATCTGCCATTACTAGTGTCCCAGAAGAGCAGCGAGGAATATCCTCCAACAAATCAAGAGCTTCCTCTACTGTTTGACATTTCTCCAGCAGCATGCGCAGGATCATCCCGACATTCAGTCCTGGTTTAAGCGGGTCTGGAAAAACTGATGTCAGAGCAACAGCAAGTCCTGCTTGATTGACTCCATCTTCCATTTCTACAAATGCCGTCGTATTCCCAGAAAAACTATAGGATTCAGACTCTTTAAATGTGTATAAGCAGTTCATATATAGCTTTTCAATCTCTGTTAAAAAATCACTGTTGCGTCCAAGCAAAAAAGTCTGATTATTTTTGATTACAAAGCTCGAGCAATTCGTTATCCGGACTAGCGAATACATGGAAAAAAGAATGGCATATAACGTATCCGATTTAATTTGCTGTCCGTCTGCGATGCCATTGATTTCTTCTGTGATCTCCGGAAAGAATTTTTGATAGTGTGGTAAACATTGTTGAGCAAACTCCTCCATCTCTTTGGTGATTGCGAAGGGAATATTGTTAAGCAATTGTTTATCATTTTTTCTTAACAGCTCTCCCCATTTTTTTCCTATTTCGTAATGTGTCCCTTTTAACCTCGCATGATACATCATCTTATCTCCTTGATCTTCTATTAGGAGTCGACTTCCTACCTCAAGAGTAACGTAATAAAAATTTAATCGCAATTGAATAAAATGAGAACTATTCTCATTTTTTCAATTAATTTTCAACAAAAAAAGAAGATGAACAATTCATCTTCTTACGAAATGATCTTTATATGGGTCAATGGGTAATAGACTGCCTGAGCTTTACCTAAGATATCTTTACTTTCGACAGTCCCAAAAGATCGGCTGTCTTTTGAGATCCGCCGATTGTCACCTAGAACAAAGTATTCATTCTTCGGTAATTTTTTTTGTCCAGTTAATTCGACTAATTGGAAATCCGTCGTATAGGGAGAAACTTGATGGTCATGACTGCGATTATTAGTCAAATAAGGCTCAGAGACTTCTTTACCATTAATATAAAGCTGGTCTTTTTCATATCGAATTTCATCTCCCGGCAATCCAATCACTCGTTTGATATAAATCGTTCCATCCGGTTGCTGGAAAACGATCACATCAAAGCGTTTTACCCTACTGAATTTCTCCATCAGAATCATATCACCTTGTGTCAGCGTTTGATCCATTGAGTTGCCTGTTACAGGAACTGGAATCAATAGAAAGCCGCGAATCACTACACCAAAAAAGAGGGAAATCAACAGATATTTGACTCCTAGCCATAAGTGACTTTTGGTTAATATTTTTTTCAATTGCTTCCCTCCTTGCAAGCAAAGCAGCAGTAGTTTACTCAGATGTTTATTTTTTTAACGTTTCTACAGCCTTAGCATAGGCAACGTCATTACTCTTGACAAGTTCAAACACTTTCTCTTGTAAAACATCGACCGTTTTATCATCCAAGGCACCCGTTGCCGATAGATTATTCTCTGTTTGGATTTTTGCGACGGCATCTTTCGTTGCATCATTGAACAAATCTCCATCTGTTGGATAACCTAAAGCTTTTAACATCGTATTGATATTTTTAACAGCATCGCCAGAGTCTCCGATACGCCAGTTGGATTGCTTCGAGATCGGCGGGAGCTTGGCGTATTCTGGATAGTCTGCTTCGATTGTTGGTGTTACTCCTTTTCCTTCGACGGATGAACCGTCAGGAGCAAACCATTTCATGATCGTCAATTGCACATAATTATCTTTACCAATTGGACTAAGGCTTTGAACAGTACCTTTTCCAAATGTATTTACCCCAATTATCGGATAGTTTTTGTTTTTAACAGCTGCGGCCAGTAACTCTGCCCCATAAGAACTCTCCTGATCAACTAAAAACACAGTCGGTTCTTTAACTTTAAACCCTTGGTCGATTTTTTTACCGGCCTTATCAATTGAAATAACTTTTTCGTTATTTGAAAATTGTGCGATGGTGTCACCGTTTTCCAAAAAGTAACTTGCTACACGTTCCGCTTCAGCCATCAATCCTCCAGAGTTTTGACGAAGATCAATGACGAACGATTTAGCGCCATCTTTACGCAGCTGTTCAATGATTGTTCGAAATTCCAAGGCTGTCGTTTCCCGAAAGTTATCGATTTGGATCGAGCCAATTGATTGATCCTTTGAATCAAGGCTGCCCTTGACCGTATCCTCAGGAATAACATCTCGTTGCAAAGATACTTCAAATTGTTCATTACCTCGTTGAATCAATAATTTCACTTGTGTATCCTTCTTACCACGAATCATACTGGAAACTTGATCTAAGGATTTATCCTGAGTTTTCTTACCATCTACCTCAAGGATAATATCATTTGCCTTCAGTTTAGCTTTTTCAGCTGGAGAGTTTTTGACAGGCACTCGATCAATCACTGGCAAACGATTCTCCAGTTGCAGATTCGCTCCAATGCCTTCAAAGCTTCCAGCGACTTTAGCATTCAGTTCCTTCGTTTCCTTTGCAGTTAAAAATTCTGATTCAGGATCATTCAAGGATTCAGTCATCCCATTTAAAGCACCTTGAATCAACTGCTCCTTACTCACTTTATCAACATAATTTGTACTGATCAAATCATACAAATCTTGAACATCGTCTAGATCCGTGCGTGTGATTTTAACAACTGAGTCCTTATCCATTGCTTGTTTTTGTTCGATAAAATGTGTCACTACTGCTGTAATCACTATTGTACATAAAATCGATATAACAAAAATCGATACTGGTAACGTTTTTTTCTGCAAGGCGCATTTTCCTTTCACCCTTTTTTTCATGATAGCACGCTAGAAAAAAAAGGAAAAGCCTTCTTCAACTTTTCCTTTTTAATTATTTATTATTTTCTTGATACTTATCCCAAACCTGATCAAAAAGGTCCATCGAGTCTAAATAATCGACACTCAATTCTAGATAGTCCGTAATCTCATGATAATCCTCTGAATGTTTAGGAAACATGATGTCTTTTGCTACTTCACCAGCAAATGCCTCCACTGGATCATGCGGATTGTGACCACGCTGTGTCAAGATATAATGATAAAAACTTCTTCTCAATTATTTCACCTCGATGATTACTAGTGATTTGCTTGATCAATCATTTGCCTTTTTCTCTTTCGGTAAATACAAACTAAATTGGATGTCATCCCCGACTAAATCAATATGATTTGCTTTGATGAACATTCCGTTATTTAATTTGAACTCGTTCAGCTTCAACACAATGGTTTGCTCCTCTGCATCGATAGCGACCCACTTAGGTAATTTATATCCTCGTTTGATTGTAGCCATCACTTGACTGACTGGCAAATTTAACGATCCGATTGATAAATCCCGAGCTTTTAATTGAACATTGCCATTATCCATAACATAAGGATCAAAGTAAAGATAAAAATCCACCTTAGCTCCTAAGATTTTAAATTCACCCTTCAGCATTGCTTGATTTTCTAAATAAAACTCATACTTTATATCAGAACCTTTTTGAAAGTCATTTAAAAAGTATTCCATCACCGTGTTCAATTTTTTCTTGTTCGTGTTCATCGTCAATACAGGAGAACCTTTTGGTACCGTGGTCTCACTGCTTGGGGGCAGATTCGTTTCTCGTGCCGTAAAAATTCGGACTGTTGAAAAAATGATCCCTCCTAAGATGATGCCGATCAATACAAGAAAAGCCACTTTCCAGCCATTAATTTTGTTCTTCACCTTACTAGCTCTGCTTGTTTCTGCTCTTGGTTCAGTTTCCTTATTTTCTTCCTTTTCTTCCATTAATTGTTCTCCTTTAATAACCATAAATCCTTCGTTTCGACTATTTTATCCTGAATCGCTGTCGCCATCAGCTGGTAACCCAAATTATTCGGGTGGAAGTTATCTTCGTCATACAATGCATTGTTTTTCACTTCAGAACTGGAGCTCTCAGTCGTCTGCACACTGTCTTTTGTAGCGATTCCCTTATACAACAAGTCATTGATGGGAACAAAGAAACAATTCGACCTCTCTTTTGTTAAGTCTTTAGTCTCGGTATTCCAATTATCAACGACTGTTTGCATCGCTTTGATATCAGGAAAATTCAAATAGTACGGATTATAGATTCCGACGACATAAATCGGTGCTTCTGTATTCAACTCTCGCATCTCAGCTAAAATGTCTGACACGCGTTCACCATATTTTTTGATTGAACGATCAAACTCTTCTGCACTTTTGGCGTTAAGGTTCTTTTGAAAGGCTTGAAAAAGATCATTTCCGCCAACAGTCATAGTGATTAGATCAGCACTTGCTAAACTATTTCGCAAATCTGAGTCTTTTTTCACCCGCTTTAGAATCTGGTCACTGCGCTCGCCAGAAACTCCATAGTTGTCTTTTTCAATTGAAGCCAGCTCATACTTTTGCTGTAAAGAATCTGTCACCAATGGGACATACCCACCACGCTTGGTTTCATCGCCAACACCCTCGGTCAGTGAATCACCTACCGCAACAAAATGAATCGAGCTCTTGTAATTTTGACGTTCATCTCGTACAACACGAATACGTGATTCGGCTTTAGGAATAGTCAAAAATAGAACAAGTAATGTTACAACCGCTGTCGCCAGTGGGATCAATATTGTTGAAAATCGTTTCATTCATCTACTCCTTCTTTATTTTAAACAAACTGCATAAATTTAAACTGACGACCCTCAGCAAAACATCGGGCTTGTTCAACTTTTTTGATAATAATCAACATAATTTAGCAAGTTCACCAAAAAGCATGTACATATTAGCTGATTCAGCCGAACTCGATAGAAACTCCTTTGCATATCTATAAATCGTCAAAATTTATGAGTGTTAAAAAAAGCGCCTCTATCGCTAGAGGCAGGTCAACTAATCTGTATAGTACATAATCGCAAACGCCCCAGGCCCAGTATGAGTAGCTACGATTGGATTCGTATGCAACACTGGAATATGCATATCAGGGAACATTTCTTGTAAAGCCTGTTTGGCTTCGTCAATAAAATCTAATTTACCGGCGTATGAGATACCAATTTGTTTGACATTAACTTTCGCTAGTTCGTCCTTAAATGCAGCGAACCATTTACTGAATGTTTTTTTACCGCGACCTTTAGTAATTGGAAGCAACTCTCCATTCTCAAGCTCCATCACAATACGCATGTTCAATACACTGGAAATCACTCCTGCGACACGACTAATACGTCCGCCCTTCACTAGATTGTCAAGCGAAGAAATACCGATAAATAATTTACTATGGTTTTTAACATTTTCTACACCAGCTAACACTTCGTCTAAAGAAGCACCTGATTGAGCTAATTTGGCTGCCTCAATTACTTGAAAAGCTTGAGACTGATCGATGAAGCCGCAATCGATTACAGTGACGTTACTGCTACTTAAAAAAGTCGCTTGCCTTGCAGCTTCAGCAGTTCCACTCAAGGTATGAGACATATGGATTGAAACGATCGGACTCCCATCTTTTCCAAGTTCATCATATAACTCCGCAAAATAGCCGATCGGTGGCTGGCTAGTTTTTGGCAGATTGTTGGCTTGTGCCATCATCTCCATGAATCGCTCTCCTGTCAACTCGTCATCGTCAGGATAAACCACATCATCGATCATCACTGATAACGGAATCACAGTAATATTTAATTCATCTCGCATAGATTTTTCAATCGTACAAGAGGAGTCGGTTACAATTTTAACATTTGGCATTCTGATCCTTCTTTCCATACCTAGTATCAAATTAATTTTAGTATATCAAAACTGATGAAATAAATCATTGTTGAAACTATTTCTTTATAAATCTTGAAAAAACCGTGTCATTAAGACCCGGCTCTTTCATAAGTTTCAAAGTAATAACGATAAGGATTCTTTTCATCTCTTTGACCTTGTTTACGTTCAATCAGCTGCCATTTATTCCAGAGCATTAATGGAAAATATGCATCCCCTTCAAAGCTAGCTTCAATAAATGTTCGGTATATTTTTTCACAATGAGGAAGAAACTCAGTATAAATCGCAGAGCCTCCTGCGATAAATAGTTCTCCTTCATTCTCTTGATCATAGGCTAACACTTCGTCTAACGAATGCATGATCAAAACATTGTCCGCATGATATTCTTTGTCTCGAGTTAAAACGATCGTTTGACGGTTTGGTAACGGTCGACCACCCATTCCTTCAAACGTTTTCCGTCCCATCACTAAGGTGTGATTTACTGTCGTTTCCTTAAAGAAACGAAGATCATTTGGCAAATGCCAGGGCAAACGATTATTTCTTCCAATCAAGCCATTTTTATCCTGCGCCCAGATAGCAATAAGCATAGTTTTCCTCCTTATTCGTTTTAAAATAATAATTTTAAAAAAATGTTTCATGTGAATGGCGTATATTATTAAACTAATCACCCTTCTGAATTAGCAGTCTGTAAAACGTTGAAATAGTATCCCTTCATACTAATTTTCTTCAATGATCTCACTCAAGTACTCCCAGCGAGCCATCTTTTCTTCTAACGCTTGTTCTGTCTGATCAATTTCCTTTTGCAGATCCTGAAGTTTCGTGAAGTCATCTCCCTGATGATTCATCGCTTCAGTCAACTCATCAATTTCCCCCTCTAACAAGGCAATATCATCTTCAATGGTTTCCCATTCTTTTTGTTCATTGTAAGAAAGTTTTTTCTTGCGCTCTTTTGATTGAGGCTTTGCCTTGACAGCTTTTACTTCTTTTATCGGTGTCTCTTGTTCTAAATAATCCATAATAGAACCGAAGTAAGCGACAATCACACCATCTCCCTCGAAAATCAATAATTTCTCTGCTACTTTGTCTAAGAAATATCGATCGTGAGAAACTGTGATTACGGCTCCTGAAAATTCCTGTAAATAATCCTCTAAAACGGTCAATGTCGCAATATCCAGATCGTTCGTCGGTTCATCTAGCAACAGCACATTTGGTTGCTGTATCAATAACTTCAGTAGATAAAGGCGTCTTTTTTCGCCGCCTGAAAGTTTTCCGATCATAGTACCGTGCATAAATCGCGGGAAAAGGAAACGTTCAAGTATCTCTGCAACACTGATTTGCGATCCATCTCGTTGTTTCACTTCTTCGGCGGCTTCCTGTAAGTAAGCGATCAGGCGCTTATTAGGATCTAACATTTCATTTTGCTGCGTGTAATATGCTAAACGAACAGTCTCGCCAATTTCGATCACTCCGCTGTCTAATGGAATTCTACCAGCTAAAATATTCAACAAAGTTGACTTACCTGCCCCGTTCTTACCTGTAATCCCCAAGCGTTCCTTTGTTTGAATCAACAAATCAAAATTAGCCAAGATTGTTTTACCGTCTATCTCATAAGAAGCCTGTTTCAACTCTAAAACTTTTTTCCCTAAACGGGTGGTGGCGATATTCATCTCAAGTTGACCATCCGTTTTGACTTGATTTAGATTTTCTTTTAGGTCTTCAAATCGATTAATCCGAGCTTGTTGTTTAGTGGTCCGTGCCTTGGCACCAGCGCGCATCCAAGCGAGCTCTTGCTTATACAATTGTTTCCTTTTACCCTCTTGTTCAAAAGCGATCCGATCACGTTCAGCTTTTTCGACTAAATAAGCCTCATAGTTGCCCTGATATTCATAAAGTCTGCCAAAAGAAAGCTCAAAAATACGATTTGTTACACGATCCAAGAAATAACGATCATGGGTAACCATCAGGAGTGAGCCAGTATAACCTTTTAAATATTTTTCTAACCACTGGATTGCATCGTAATCCAAATGGTTCGTCGGTTCATCCAGTAATAATAAATCAGGAGCATCAATCAAAACTTGTGCCAGAGCAACTCTCTTGATTTGGCCTCCTGAAAGTTCTCCAATCTTTTTATCCAGTGTATCGATTCCTAATTTATTTAGGATCGCTTTAGCCTCACTGTCCGCAGTCCATGCATCCTGCTTATTCATACCTTCCTCTGCCAAAGTGAATTGTCGCTGAGACTCTTGATTACTATCATTCGACAATTGTACTAACGCTTTTTCATAGGCGCGGACTGTTTGCATCAGCGGGTTATTTCCTTGGAAAACAACATCCAAAACTAATAAATCTTCTGAAAAATTTTGTTCCTGAGCCAAATAGCCGATTCGATAATCGCTGGCCTTGTCAATTGCGGAAACATCGCCGTCACCACTATCTTTTCCAGCCAAAATAGCGAGTAGGCTGGACTTCCCAGTTCCATTGACCCCGATCAAACCGATTCGATCTCTTTCGTGAATCAAAAACGAAATACGATCGAACAGGGTTTTATCTCCAAATGTTTTGTATAGCTCTGTCACTTTTAATTCTTTCATCGCAAACCATCCTCAAATTTCTCTCAGTTATTGTAACAAAAAAAAGCCGTAAAGGAAATTTTTCCCTTTACAGCTTTCTTTCTACCAATCAAAATCACCAAGTTCATCGATATGGTGAGGATGCCCCGGACCTCTGCCGTGAGGTCCTCCGTGACCATGCGGCCCGTTCTCGTGTGGCGGGCGAGGACCATGGAACTCTCTACCACCGCCGAAAAATTCTTCTGACTCTTCTTCTCCCAACTCGTTTTTCAATGACTCACTTAATTTTTCAACTAGCCGCGTCCATTCGCTTTTTTCATCATCGCTAAAATCAGCAAACAGTTCTTCTCCAAAATCAGTAGTTTCAGAGATTTTTTCTGCCTCTCCTCTACCAAGATCAGTTAATCGAATAATCATGACACGACGGTCTTGTTCTGACACTTCACGTGTAATCAATTCTTTATCTTCAAGTTTTTGTAATAATTCACCAACAGATTGCGGGCGCATTCCTAAAACAAAAGTCAGATCCTTTTGGCTGATTTCAGGATTCATTTTTAGTAATGCTAAGACTCTTCCTTGTCCACGGTGCGGACCATAACCTTGATTTTTAGCCATTTGGCGATGATAGTAACGACGTAAATCATGTTGCAGCTTCATAAACTGTTCATTCAATTGATTTTCCATTGTTAATCTCTCCTTTTTATTCAGGTGCCTTATATTTATATAATACAGGTACCTGAATAATAAATCAAGGAGTTAGCTAATATTCTTTCGGTACCTTAATATTTTCTTTAGAGAATTGTATTACTAAACCTACAGATAAATACCAAACATATGAATCTGCTAAAAAAATATAACCATCGCTCACACTCAACAAGTTTCAAAAAGTAGACTGACCGCCAGATTAATATAGAGAAGGAATCCTTTCAAAAATAGGAAATCCCTTTATTTTCGTTCACATATCATTTTGTTAACTTATTCTACCTAATTAACCAAAAACTACAAACAACACGACTGACAAAAAAACAAGCATCCACTATCGGATACTTGTTTTTGTCGTTTTAGAAATGATCGCCATATACACCATCAACATCCTTAGTTGGATCGATCACGATATATAGACTCTTAGTTTTTTCAGAAACTTTAGTTGATTGATAAACGTTATCGAGACCTTCAGTGTCTTTGTCCTTATATGGGAAGTAAACTGAATCAGGATGTCCTGCACGATAAATAATATCCATCCGCTCGATGTCCTCAAATTTCCGCGCACGTTCGAACATACCTAGTTCTAGTCCCCCTAGGTTGATATCCGTCGTTTGTACGTGGTCGCCTTCTTGATAAATTTCGATTTTAAATCCGGCACATGGATGGATTTCTACAAACTCACTTCCATGAATTCTGCCAAAACTGGTCGTAATTTGTTTGATCCATAAATCACCGATGTAACGACGATCAATTGTCCATGTTTCGCCATTACGAAAATAGAATTTTAACGCTGTCATTTCTCTAGCCATTCTGCATTCTCCTCACTACTAATCTAAAATTAAGTGTAGCATACCTTGAGTAAACGGTCACATGTTGTGCTTCTACTTCATTTTTTTTAGAAAAGTTGCTGTCTCAACGATGACTCGTTGATGATAGGCTTCACCTATTAACTGCTCGCCTTCAAAGACTTTGATGGAAAAAGAGACTTTTCTACTATCAGCTTCAATAATCTCGCTGATAACTTTCACCTCAGCTCCAACGGCTGTCGGCGCTAAATGTTTTAGCTCCATTTTGAAGCCGACACTCGTTTGATCAGCGGAAAGTTCGGGAGCTAAGAGAATTTTGGCACAATTCTCCATCATCGCTACTAATGCCGGAGTCGCCAAAACCTCTAAATCACCAGAACCCATTTTCAAAGCGGTTTGATCTTCTCCAACTCGATACTGCTGTGTTAATTTTTTCATGGCATCTCCTTTTTTAAAAAGTTTTCTGCAAAAGCTAATAATTCTTTTTTATCATTTTTTATTCTGCCTTCGACGACTTCTTTTTCTAGCGCGTTTAGTGTCATGCTGATCCAAGGCCCACGGGGGTAATCAAAGTGATCCTTTACTTCATTTCCTTTTAAAGCAAGGTCTTTCAATGAAAAAATCGGCAGGAATTGATACAATAAGCGAATTTTTGCTAAATTCGGTTCACGTTCAAAGTAATATAATAGATATTCAACCGAGAGCGCTAGTTCTCTACCTAACTGGTATAAAGTCCAGTTGTCCCATTCGTATTTCAAGCGAAACTGCAATGCTGGTACCATTTCAGTAACTTCTCGAATCAATTGATTGGAACATTTCCATTCCTTCATAAAGTAGCGAATATCGGTTATGTTCATATCCAGCATCGTCATTAATAAAGTCCAAGCTTGGCGTTCAGTTGGAATTGCAGGTCCGCGCAGTTCAGCAAAGTTCAGCAAGGCTGATCCATATTCCCGCAATCCTGGACAATAGATGTAGCATTCTGATTCGACAAAAGACCGTAATCCCGCCTCACGGAAGGAACCCATCATTAATTTGACGAACTCCACATTGATCCGCTCAACCGATATTTTCGCCAGTAGGGAATGATATTCTTGAATTGCCTCAAAAGTATCGGGCTCCAGTGTGAATCCCAGATGGCTGACGAAACGTAGTGCACGCATCATTCGTAAAGCATCTTCATGAAATCGTTCATAGGGATTACCCACAGCGCGCAAAACTTTATTCCGCAAATCATCTAATCCATCGAATAGATCAATCACTGTTCCATCAATTCCGACCGCTAAAGCATTGATTGTGAAATCTCGACGCTTTAGATCTTCTTTTAGCGAGCGAACAAATTCTACATGATCCGGTCTGCGATAATCTTGGTAAGTCGATTCTGTTCGAAAAGTGGTAACTTCATATGTCGCTTCTTTCGTAATCACCATTACAGTTCCGTGATCGATTCCGACATCGATCGTGCGGTGAAATAATTCCTTCACTTCTGCCGGAAAGGCACTGGTTGCGATATCGACATCATGAATTGGTTTATTCAGCAAGATATCCCGTACACTGCCTCCGACATAATATGCTTCAAAACCAGCAGATTGCAATTTGCGTAAAATCGGCATCGCACCTTGAAATTCTAAAGGAAATGCTTCTAGTTTCATTGGCCATCACCTTCTGTCAGACCATCCTTACGTTCAAAACGAAAACGATCACGTTGATTGAATTTTTCCATATTGCGATTGAAAGTCTCAGTTAGATCAATCCCGAGGGAATTCGCCATGATAATCGTAACAAATAGTACATCACCCAGTTCTTCTTCCACTGTTTTTGGCTGCTCTGTAACCTTCTTTGTCTTTTCACCGTAGTAATGATTGACCTCACGTGCCAGTTCCCCGACTTCTTCCGTTAAGCGGGCCATTTGACCGAGTGGAGAAAAATAACCGGTTTTAAATTGTTGGATATAATCATCAACTTCCTGTTGCATGATTTTCATTGTCTTTTCATTCATTAAACCACCTCAAACCTATCTTATCAAAAAACAGTTTTGTTTCCTATCACGTTGTTGTAACTATCTGAATTTCGTGCTATGTTGGTTGAGGATCAAATTTGCACAAGACAAGCGTCTGTGCAAGTTTTTTTGGTCGCTATCTATTTATCAAATATAAATCAGGAGGTGTCGTATGGAAACGACTATGACTACACGGATCAAAGAAATTCTATTTATTGTGGTGGGAACAGCGATTTACGCATTTGGTCTTGTTTATTTAAATATTGCCAATCATTTGGCAGAAGGCGGCGTCACCGGTATTACTCTGATTATTCGCGCTCTTTTTGGTATCGATCCAGCCTATACTACATTGCTTATTAATATTCCATTGATTTTAATTGGTGGAAAGATTTTGGGAAAGCGTTCCTTTTATTACACCATTCTAGGAACCGTGTGCTTGTCTGTCTTCCTATGGATTTGGCAACGGATTCCTCTACAGATTAATTTGGATCACGACCTTTTCATCGTCTCTATTTTGGCAGGTTTATTTGCTGGATTCGGTAGTGGGTTAGTCTATAGAAACGGCGGAACCACAGGAGGGGCCGATGTAATCGCTAGAATTTTGGAACAAAAGATCGGCTTTACCATGGGAAAATCCTTACTGATTTTTGATATTGTTGTCTTGATATGTTCGCTGACCTATTTAGATTTGAAACGCATGATGTATACTTTGATTGTTTCGTTTGTTTTCAGTAAAGTCGTTGATGTACTGTCATCTGGAGGATATGCGGCCAAGGGTGTAATGATCATCTCAAACGAAAGCAATGTAATCGCTGAGTTATTGATGGCTCATTTAGAACGGGGAGTTACTTACCTTCATGGCGAAGGCGGTTTTTCTTCAGAGTTAAAACGAATCGTTTACATTGTAGTTTCCCAACAAGAAATCAACGAAGTAAAAAAAATCATTCACTCCGTTGATGAAAAAGCCTTTATTTTAATTAGCAATGTCCATGATGTCGAAGGGGAAGGATTTACCTACCTGAAACCGCAACGACGGCGATTTACCTTAAAACGCAGCAATTAAAAAATCCGAGCATAGACAGTTTTACGTGTCCATGCTCGGATTTTTTATTCATGGATTGTTAATTTTAATCGATTCAATTCATCAGATAACATCAGGAAAGCTTCTTTGTCGCCATCTTCCAAAGCCATATCAATCTGCTTCTTCAATAGATCAACTTGCGCTTCTCGTTCTTGATACTTCAAATAGTTTTCTACCTCTGATACAATCTCTTCACTAACATTGTCATTCCAAGAAAGTGCCGGATTGTCTTCAAGAACCGATAGATATTGTGCATTCTGCCAAGAATGCGGGAAAACACACTCTAAGTATAAAGGCTGTTGCCAATGCAGACGAATCTCATGAAAAATTTGATCACTATTAGAAAACTGATGTCCTTCAATCGAAAACATCATTGGTTCTTCCTGCTGTGTAATATCGCGAAAAACCAATCCGCGCTCTGTTTCCAAGGCTTGTTCCACAATGTGGACATTACGTAAAATTGCTTCATGATTAATTAGATAATTCAAAATCCAAATCACTTCTCGCCGTTGAAAACTCACATTGTTGATCAACCACACGAGAAATTCACGTTTTTCACCTACATCGATCATTTTCCTCACCTCTCTACTCATCTAGTAATGATTGTACTTCTAAATCTCCTGGTTCCATTGCTAAATAACTCGTTAAAACGGCACGCGCTGTTTCTAATTGACCATCTTCTCGTAAAAAGATTCCATAAGCTTTTAAGAAATCCGGTTCATGAGCCAAATCCTCATACGCTTGTTTATAATATGTGCCAGCAGCTCCAAAGTCTTCCAATTCATTATAGGCTTGAGCCAAATTCCAGGCGGCATATGGGTTATCTTCTTCATCCATATGGTTGATCATTTCAATCGCTTTATCAGGTTGATCTTCATTTAAATATAAATTGCTTAATGTCAATAACGTTTCATCCATCTTTTCGCCAGTTTCAAGAGCTTGCAGCAGTAGTTCTTCTGCTTTCTTGCTGTCACGTAAACGGTAAGCAATTTCAGAAGCCAAGTGTAGCAACTCAACTTGATAAGGGTTTTCTTTGATCCCTTCTTCTGCAGCAAGTAACGCTTCTTCCAACAATTCCTCTTCCTTCAAACTGTCTGCAAGATAGTAATAACCGCTTTGATATTGCGGATCAAGCGTAATAAGTTCTTGCAGATAATTGATCGCTTTTTGGTGATCATGGATTTGATAATAAGTAAATCCTAACTGAAATAAACGATCAGAAGTATGTTCCTTTTCTAGTGCCCGTTCTAGGAACGGGATCGCTTCTTCAAAGCCTCCCATGATGCTGTAGGCTGTACCAATTCGTTCATCAATGGAGATATTCCCGATTTCATCAATTCCCTGTTTCTGAAGCTGCCCGTAATCATTGATTGCTTCACCTAATTGGTTAGCAGAAAAATGTAATTCAGCCAAGGCGAAGGTAATTAGTGGTTCTTCTGGGGCAATTGTTTTTGCCTGCAATAGTTTTGCTTCACTGACTTCCGGAATACCTAAAACTTGATACAAGTCAGCAGTCACTAATAAACTCTCTAAATAATTTTCACTATCTGGAGCAATTTGTTCTAAATATTCAAATGCACCATCAATATCATCATTTTCGATGGCGATCTCTGCCAACGATAGATAGAAAATATCTTCTTCTGGAAAGTCTGATAATAATTTTTCTAACACACGTTTTGCCTCATCTAGGAAGCCCAACGCCTGCAACTCTTCAGCCAAACTTGCTAAAATTTCCGGCGTGTCTTTTTTTAACGCCTCTTCAAACATCAGATTAGCTTCGCTAAGGTCCTCTGCCTTTAATGCTGCGAGCATTTTTTCACTATAACTTGACATCTATTCTCCCCTGATCTCTGTAACGATTTTTTGATATGCTTCAAATGTTTGAAGCAGTTCTTTTTGCGTCGGAACCTTTTTCATTCCGACCTCTCCGACTTGAATCAATCCAGCCAATGGTTTTTCTTTTGCTAAAGCAATCACCTGCTGGCCATAATCAGCCAGCGAAATCCCATCAGGCATCATGATTGGAAATCCTAGTCGCACCAACCATATCATAAAATTTTTAAAATTGAAATGAAGATCGCCCGTCCTCACATTCCAAGCTAGCTCAAACAATAGACCAAACATCGTCTTCATACTGTTCGACAGCAATGAGCCGTTCTCAGTCTGGAAAAAAGCTTTTTCAAATGTCTTTCCAAAGTCCCGCAACTGTTCACTATGAGTCTGATAATAATTGATCAGCGTCTCACTAAAGGCGGAAAATGACTGCTGTAAAAGGGCTTCACGTGTGGGGAAATTCACATAAAGGCTTTGTAAAAAAGGATAATCACAAACGATTCCGCAACGAATCAAAGTCAAGAGATCGACCATTTTCCCAGTTGTTTGTTGATCAGCCAGTGTGTGATCGAATAGAATACTTTGCGGAACTTCTTCAATTTCCATCACCGTCGTCATATTTTTATCAGAGACAATCTGATCGACAAAAGAAAGGCTTTGAGCGAAAGATCGTAATGAAACAGGTAAAAAGCACAATTCAGCCTTGAAATTTGCAACATGATGAGTAAAACCTAAAAGCTCTACCACTCCTTCATTGCCGATACCAAGGAAAATTGTTTCACGTTGACGACTAAAGCGATCAAGAAAGTGAATCAACTCCTGAAAATAATCCATTGTGTTACAATAGCGGTTATTAGGCGTGATGAACCAATCATGTGTGCTTGATTTCGGGATAAACTGACGTAATTTTTCTGCGTATAAATCGTAATAACGCTGATTTCCGCAAAACAAAATTTGCTTTTTTTCCAGATTCTTCTTGCGCATCATCGAAGCAACAGTTTCACCATATGTGATCCGCGTCTCATTTTGTTCATATCGATAGGTTATTTCCATTACGTTCACCCCGTTTCTTTTATTTTATACTACAAAAAAACCTCTCGCAACAAATCTGCGAAAGGCTGATAAACATTTTACTTCTTTATTTTCTAGAAACTACAGCTCTTTTGATTTTTAACGCGTAGTAACAAAAGAAACAACCTGATTATTGACTTTGTGGCGTATTTTGTTGATTTTGTACTGGCGTTTCCTGACTTTGGGGTGACTGCTGAGTATTTGATTGACTTGGCTGAACACCTTGTTGGTCGTCTTGAGGTGCCTGCTGTTGGTTCTGCCCCTGTTGTGGTGTCTGCTGTTGCTGCTGATTATTGTACTGCCCTTGCTGGGGTACCTGCTGTTGCTGCTGAGGTTGTTGTTGATAAGGCTGTTGGTTTCCACGATTTGCCTCTTCTTCAACCTTTGATAATTCTTCAAAGGTCAGCAACCCATCGCCATTCAGATCAGATGGCGAATAGCCTTCCTTAATCACCCGCTCACCATTTGACAATATCCGCAATACAGTCACTTGCTCGCCCCAAGGAGTAGTCAAAACCTGACCAACACTCGAAGTGTCTAAGGTTTCTGAAGCTTCTGTTTCCTCAGTTAAAATTGTCGTTGAATCGTTCAAACTAACTTCTCTTTTCGGAATGACTTCTTCCCCTGAAGAACCATAGAAATATAAACCTACCATTACTGCAATCAGCAGAACTGGTACTGATATTATCAATATGAGAAAGTTACGGCGCTTTCTTTTTTTATCTTCTTGCTCCATTAATGCTTCTGCCTCTAAAAAAGCTTGCCGCCACTTAGGATCATTTTGTCTTTGCGCAAGAAATTCATAGGAATGCCACGAATCATTTCTTTTCACGTAATACAATTTCTCCTTCGACATCGCTTCACCCTCTTTTTCCTTTTTTCTATAAAACCCTTTCTTTTATTCTATCCTAAGCTAAGCCGTTCGTAAAATAAAAAATAAGTTACAAATTGAGTGAAATATTGGTTACAAGCAAAAATAAATATCAATTAATTCAGTTTGTTTTTTTAGACAAAAAAAACCGTTATGACCAAGTGGTCACAACGGTTTCAGCAGCAAAAATTATTTAACTGCGTCTTTTAGCGCTTTACCTGGTTTGAACGCAGGTACTTTGCTTGCTGGAATTTCGATTTCTTCACCAGTTTGTGGGTTACGTCCTTTGCGGGCCGCACGTTCACGTACTTCAAAGTTACCGAAGCCGATCAACTGAACTTTTTCACCTTCAGCTAATGCGTCTTGGATAGTTGAAAATACAGCATCGACAGCAGCTGTAGCGTCTTTCTTAGTTAAATCAGTAGCTGCTGCAACTTTTTCGATCAATTCTGCTTTGTTTGCCATGAATGAATTCACCTCCTGAGAAATGAGTATTGATGTTTAAAACATCAACTGATAAACTGAGTGGTCCAGTCATCAGCAAAGAAATATTGATTTGGTCAATATTCTGTTATAACGATAGCATAAGAACCTTATGTTAGCAAGGTTTTTAGCGATTAATGGCATAAAATTCATGGTTGTTTTATCATTCGGTGAAATCTGTTGTCAGCAAAATAAAAGTATGATAAAATACCTTATTTTCGTCTTCGAGCAATTATTTTTATCGGCGTTCCCTCAAATTCGAAGGCTTTTCGAATTTGATTTTCTAGGAAGCGCGCATAAGAAAAATGCATCAGTTCTTCTTCATTCACAAATACCACAAAGGTCGGTGGTTTTACAGCTACCTGGGTTGCATAAAAAATCTTCAAACGTTTCCCTTTGTCTGTCGGCGTTGGATTTATGGCTACCGCATCCATGATAATATCATTCAAGACAGATGAAGGAATTCGCAAGTTTTGATTCATGCTAACTTCTTCAATCATGGTAGGAACTTTGTTCAGACGTTGTTTCGTCATCGCAGAAACAAAAACAATTGGTGCATAATCTAAATATGCAAATTCATCACGAATCTCTTCCTCAAATTCTTTCATCGTGTTGGTATCTTTTTTAACCAGATCCCATTTATTGACCACGATGATCACACCACGACCAGCTTCATGAGCATAGCCGGCAATTCGCTTGTCTTGTTCTCGAATTCCTTCTTCGCCATTTAGAACGACTAGCACGACATCTGAGCGGTCGATCGCACGCATTGCCCGCATGACAGAATATTTCTCGGTATTTTCATATACTTTTCCGCGTTTACGCATTCCAGCCGTATCAATCATAGTAAACTCTTGGCCATTTTCACCGACAAATTTCGTATCAATCGCATCGCGAGTGGTTCCTTCAATATCCGAAACAATCACGCGATCCTCACCTAAAATGGCATTGATTAACGAAGATTTACCAACGTTTGGTCGTCCGATCAGGCTGAATTTGATTGACTGGTCTTCATCGTCTTCATTGTCAGCTGGAAAATGTTTGACTGCCTCATCTAGCACATCCCCTAAACCAAGACCATGGCTACCTGATACAGGATAGGGTTCTCCAAGACCTAATGAATAAAATTCGTAAATCTCATTGCGCATCTCAGGATTATCCACCTTATTAACCATTAAAATAATCGGTTTTTTACTGCGATACAAGATTTTAGCGACTGCTTCGTCGGCATCCGTGACGCCTTCTTTACCACTAGCTACAAGCAGGATGACGTCTGCTTCATCGATCGCTATCTGAGCTTGCTGCTTGATTTGCTCCATAAAAGGCTCATCACCGATATCGATCCCGCCCGTATCAATGATTGAAAATTCATGATCCAACCATTCACCTTTTGCGTAAATTCGGTCACGAGTGACACCAGGGGTATCTTCAACGATCGAAATACGTTCCCCGGCAATTCGATTGAACAATGTTGATTTGCCGACATTTGGTCGACCAACAATTGCAATTGTAGGATTTGACATAACTTAATTCCTCGTTCCTATTGATATTTTCATTTTTCCTTTTGAAAAAGCTGATGACCTATCAACAAGAAATAATCATTTAAATGTACTGTTAAATGATTTAAATGATTAAAGCTACTCAAAATTTATTGAAACGTGAAATTAATTGGTAGCTTTCAGCCTTTTTCAAATTCTCCTTAGTTTAACGAAGAAAGCTCCCGCTTGCAAGAGAAGGAGACATTTTCATCAATATAAATAAGAAAAAAGCAAACCAATTGTGGTTTGCTTTAAGATTACTACTCTTAATCTTCTGATTCATCTTCCTTAAGTGCATCGCCCAAGATATCTCCCATGGTAAAACCAGTATTTTCTTCTGGTAATTCATACGTTTCTTCTTCAACGGGTTCTGCTTTAGCTTCTTCAGGCTTTTCTTCTAACGCTTTAATCGAAAGCGCAACCCGATGATCTTCAGGATGTACTTCTAAAACCTTCACTTGAACTTGATCACCTTCATGTAATACTTCATGCGGTGTCGCGATATGTTTGTGTGAGATTTGAGAAATATGCACCAAGCCTTCAACCCCTGGGAAGATTTCAACAAAAGCACCAAAGCTAGTCAAACGCTTAACAGTTCCTTCAAGAACAGAACCTGGCGCTGCCTTTTCTTCAATATCTGTCCAAGGTCCAGGCAGATTGGCTTTGATTGATAATGAAATTCGTTCTTTTTCTGGATCAACAGAAAGTACTTGAACTTCTACTTCATCACCAACACTCAATACGTCAGCTGGTTTTGCTACATGACTGTGAGAAATCTCTGACACGTGAACCAAGCCATCGATACCACCAAGATCAATAAAGGCACCAAAGTCTGTCAAGCGAGCAACTTGCCCCTTAATAACTTGTCCTTCATAAAGATCTGCTAAGATTTCTTTTTTCTTCTCAGCTTTTTCTGCTTCAACAACTGCTTTATGAGATAAAATCAAACGATTTTCAGAAGGTTCGATTTCAATGATTTTGAATTTCAATGTTTTCCCAGTATAGGCTGAAAAATCATCAACGAAATGATCATCGATCATTGATGCTGGGACAAAGCCGCGTACACCGACATCAACAACTAAGCCGCCCTTAACGCTGCTTGTTACTGGTGCCTCAATGATTTTTCCGTCTTGGTATTCTTTCTCGATATCTTCCCAAACTTTCTTCGCGTCTAAGCGGCGTTTAGAAAGGAGATAACTGCCATTTTCTTTGTCTTTTCCGATAGAAGAGATAACGACTAAATCAAGAATATCGCCAACCTTGACTTCTTCATTGATATCTTCAACAGGTAGTGTCGAAAGTTCTTTTGCTGGAACGACACCTTCTACTCCGGCGCCTTCAATACCGACGATCACTTGTTTATCTTCTAAGGCAAGCACCTCACCCTTAACAATATCGCCAACTTGAACTTCATACACATTTTCCATTGCTGCTTCCATGGAAACATTCTCGTTGTCCATCGAATTTTGTTCTAATTCTGTCATGTCGTTTGTCCTCCTTACCAACAATTCTGCGTAAAATACACTACATGTTCTATTTTAGAGTAATCCACATGAAAAATAAAGCGATTTCTTCTTTTTTTCTAAAAATTTGAAAGAAATCCGCTTTATTTATCGTTTTTATCCAAAATTTAGAAACCTTTTGAGTGTATGACTGCTTTAATCTTCGTTACTACCTGTTCAATCGACATTCCAGTCGTATCGACCAATTCAGCATCCGCTGCCTGAACAAGTGGTGAAACTTCACGATGGGAATCCAAATAATCCCGTTTGGCAATGGCTTCTTTGATCGTCTCAAAATCCATTTTGATCCCTTTTTCTTGATTCTCTTTATAGCGGCGTTGTGCCCGTTCTTCGACGCTTGCAACTAAAAAGATCTTTACTTCTGCCTGTGGCAATACAGTTGTACCAATATCACGACCATCCATTACAATTCCACCAGCCTGAGCTAGTTGTCTTTGCGCTTCAACTAATTCTTCACGTACTTGTCCGTGTGCAGACACCTCAGAGACGGCTCCTGTCACATCCGGTTGTCGAATCGCTTGGGTAATTTCCTCATCATCAGCAAAAACCAACTGTCCATGCGCCGATTGCTTGAACGTGATCGGATATTGCTTCGTTAATTCCGCCAACCCTGCTTCATCTGAAAACGCAACATTGTGCTTGATCGCTAAGAATGTTATCGCTCGATACATCGCACCAGTATCTACATAAATAAAATGAAAGTCATTTGCCAATATTTTCGCAACTGTACTCTTGCCAGAAGATGCGGGGCCATCAATTGCAATTGAAATTTTTTCCATGTTCTGCCTCTTTTCAATAAATAAGCCGTAATCGCTAGCGATTACGGCAGAGTATTCAACTTATTTAATACGTACTTGTTGACCTGGATCAAAATAGAAATTACTTCTATCCATTCCGTTCAGTCTTAAAAATTCATCTACACTTAATCCATAGCGTCCAGCGATTTGTTGTGGACCTTCACCAGCTTGAACGGTTCCGTATTGTGCGTTTGGATCATTTGCAGTACTTGATGAAGATGGTGTTGTTTGTTCTGCTGCAGCGGCGGCTGAGCGAGATGCTTCTGCCTGAGCCTGTGCTTCTGCAGCTGCTTGAGATTCAGCTGCTGCTTGTTGTTGTGCTTGCTGATCTGCTGCTTGTTGCTGCTCTTGTTGGTTTTGTTCTGATTCAGATGTAGCTGTACTCTCCTCTGTGCTGCTTTCTTCAGTGCTTGATTTTTCTGTTGAAGAAACCTTAGAAACCTGGGTGGTACTCTCAGGAGAGGCTGCTGGCTTGTCGTTATCACGAGTAATCCAGAAAAAGGCACCAGCAGGAATCAAAATAAGGGCTAATAATAATGCGACTAGAATCGTCAAGAATTTCGTATTTCCGCCACCTTTATTGCCACCACCACTACGACGAGACTGGCTGCGAGAATAGGTTTCTTCTTCACTATCAGATTCGTAAATATGTTGATCCCACGGTTCGTTGTTCGTATCGTTATAGCGATCTTTTCTACTCAATTTCTCTAACCTCCTAAATGCTATCGCCATGTATTATACCATAGCTCTTGAAAATGTGGCGTCAATTTTCAATCTTTCTCATCATTTTTAAAAATTTTTTGAACAATTTTTACCCATGAAAGTTGCTCTTCTGCCAGTGACCGTTTTTCTGCTGTTACTTTTATTAAGGCCCCATCATTGTCGCAGCAATTCTGATTTTTCTCAGGTAACATTTCGCCAAAATAAGCAATTAAGAATTCGCGACGGCATTCGCTAGTAGAAATATAGTCCAACATTTTTTTCAGTTGAATCTTTTTGGTTTTTCCACGCTGGCTTAATAAATCCATCAAGCGGGAACTATCATCAGGAAAAAACTGTTCCCATTTTTTTATCAATGGATCTTCAAAAACCAAATCACTCATTTTTTGTTTTATCTCAAATAATTTTTTTGATTGATCGGTTTGTTCCTGAAGAAAATGGTGAATATGTTCATCTCCTTCTTCGTATAGCAAAATTGCCTGGCTCGCGTGACCATCTCTTCCAGCCCGACCAACTTCTTGTAAATAATTCTCTGGTGAATCAGGCAGGTCATAATGGATCACAAAACGAATATTTTCCTTATTAATGCCCATACCAAATGCATTGGTCGCAATCAAAATCCTTAAATCGTTCGTTAAAAATTGTTGTTGGAGCATTCGACGTTCTTGTCCGCTAAGTCCGCCATGATAATAAGCGATTGCCTGTTGGTGTTTAAACATTTGATACAACTCTTCGACTTTCTTTCTGGTAGCACAGTAAATAATCCCCGAGCCTTCCAAAGTTTCGACCAAATTCCGTAATTTTTCCTGCTTGTTCTCTTGATAAACAAAATAACTGATATTCGGACGATCAACAGAATAAATGTACTCCTCCGCAGGTTGTTCTTTAAATAGTAGACGCTGAATATCACTTCGAACCTCTGGTGTGGCTGTTGCTGTTAGCGCTAATATTAAACGAGTACCAATAAATCTAATACCGTCAGCTAGTTTTAAATACTCAGGGCGAAAATCAATTCCCCATTGTGAAATACAATGAGCTTCATCCACTACGATCAAGGCTAGTTTTGCAGATTTTAGCGCTTTTTGAACATCAACACTCAAAAACATTTCCGGACTCATGAAAATAAATTTATATTGATGAATTTCACTTAAAATCCATTGCTTTTCCCAAGATGAGAGTAGGCTGTTTAGTGCTACGGCTCGTTTTTCTCCAAGTCGCTGCAACTGAGTCACTTGGTCCTCCATTAAAGAAATCAATGGTGAAATAATGATTACTGTACCTTCTATTAGATAGCCTGGAAATTGGTAACATAATGATTTTCCAGTTCCTGTCGGCAACATCCCTAAAGCCGATCTTCCAGCTAGAATTGTTTCGATAATCTCCTGCTGTCCAGGTCTGAACTGATCATGATGAAATTTTTCCTTTAATATTTTTTTCAATTCCATGTATATTTCCTTAAATGATAGATTTGGGACAAACGAAAACTTAAATACGGTATGTCATATTCTTGATAGCGCTGATCGATTACTTGTTCAATACTCAGGTGGCTGAAATCAACCAGTTGGAATCGCTCAAAGGGAAAGGTCTCTTCCATTAATGCCCATTCAATAAAGTGATCGTTGATCGTTCCCTGCTTCAAGTGTCTTAGTCGTAAAATTTCGGATTCTGACTTCCCTGCTAAGAAGAATTCTCTTGTTTTTAACATGCTTTTATTGAGATTTTGTTGATCCAATGTGGAGATCAATCTTGCTAATTCTCCCTCTTTAACTTGTGCAAAAAAAAGATCGATCGCATGTTGACGATAAAGTTGATTCCACGGTTCCTCTTGATATTTCATTGGCAATAATTGAAAAGCGGTCTTTCCTTGAAACCCATAACCCGAAAATTGATTAGCTAAAAAATCAGATTCTCCAGCTGGTAGCTGTTGAAAAATCGTAAATAATTCATGCTGAAAGCGTTCAACCAAGTGGGGTTTTGACCCCGCGAGCCATTTTTTTAGTTGCTGTAAATAGAAAGGACGCTGTTCAATGGGCAGATATTCTTTCTCACCATAGGATAGATAACTGAGAACTTGCACAGCAAAAAGAATTAACTGCCAAGAATCTTCTCTCATTCGACCATAACGCAAATTATCCAAACCAACCAGATCAAAGTTTTTCTCAGATAATTGTTCTCTGCCTAGTTGCGTCATTCTGCCAAAACCCTCATTGGTGGTAATCCATTCAGCAGCAACCAAGTTCTGAATTTCTCTTTGGAAAGTTGCTTCCTTTAAGTTCGGTAGTGAACCTAAATAAATCAGATTCCTATAAAAAAAACCGTGTAGTAGAACAGAGCTCGTTCTCTTCCCGACTAACAAATGATACAAAGTCGAGGTTCTTATCTTGTAGCCTGTCTGAAATAACGTTAGAATAAAAAAAGTCATAGTAAAATCTCCTGTGGAAGGTGAAAAAATGAAATGCGAAATCATTCCTGAGCGTTGTATCGCTTGCGGCCTATGCCAGACGATCGCTCCAAAAATATTTGATTATACTGATAATGGCCTAGTTCTTTTTGTAGGCGAGCCTGAAGCCACTCATGAGTTTATCTCTGAAAGCCAACAAGCAGCGGTCATTCAGTCGGCCAAACGTTGTCCGTCTCACGCCATCTTATATCAGAATTCATAATACCATATTTTAAAAAAAGTTCGTGAAAACGACCCATTTTCATCAAAAAAATCTCAGACACCATGATGGTCATCCACCACAGTTGTCTGAGAGTTTTTGTTTATTTACACCGAATGATGCTGAGAGGTCATTGTTTTTTTCGATAACCAAGGAAGCAGTTTTGCATGCAACACAAGGAAAACTGCGCTGACCACCACACCTTTAAGAATATTGAATGGAACAATTCCAACGAGGATATAGCGTCCCATGCTCATCCCCAGCATTTGTCCGGCTGAAAGACCAAAAGCCTTCAAGTAAAGTGGCGTGATAACAAAGTAATTTGCCACACTCATAAAAATCGTCATTGCTAAAATACCTAACCCCAACCCTAAAACGCGTTTTGAGGCCGTTCTTTTTCTAAACATTAGAAAAATCGGTACCGTATATAAGGTTGAAGCGAAGAAACTGGCAAAATCTCCAATCAGGTTATCAATTGAAAAACCAGTCATCGTCAAATGCAGCAATGATCGAATGAAAGCTGTCGCAACTCCTGCTAATGGTCCAAAGATGAACATATTAATCAAAACTGGAATATCGCTAAAGTCCAACTTTAGAAAAGGGAACATCGGGAGAATAGGAAAAGCGATAAATTGTAAAATTAGTCCCATCGCTGCTGCCACCGCTACTGCTGTCATTTTTTGTAATCGTAAGTTCTTCATGTGAAATCCTCCGTTTCGGAATCATCTTCATCGAACTATTTGAGCCAGACTTCGACGCAAAAAAACTCTATGCTTCAGAAAAAAGCATAGAGTTACTTGAATACAATCTCACTCAAATAAGCTCTATCTTCTTTATCCAGACTGTACTGTCGGTATCGGAATCTCACCGATTCGGCTGCTTACGCAGTTCGCGGACTATCACCGCCGGTCGGGATTTTCACCCTGCCCCTGAAGACGAACCTTAATTTATTTTTTATCGTGTAATTACTATACCAAGTTTACTATCAAAAAACAAGTAAATGATTTTATCTATTTAGACTGGTTTAGCAGTGTATTAATTTCCTTCGTATTCAAACGACGATATTCTCCTGGACGCAGCCCCTGAAGAGTCAAATCGCCATACCGTTCTCTTTTTAACTTTTGAACAGGAAGACCGACTGCTGCCAGCATATTTTTCACCTGATGATTCCGGCCTTCATGGATTGTCAACTCGACAATACTTGTTTCCGCCTTTTTATCTGCCGAAAGAATCTCAAACCGAGCAGGTGCTGTCTTCTTTCCTTCGATACGAATTCCCTTAGTCAATGGCAAAAGGATTCTTTTTTCGGCATAGCCTTTGACCTTTGCTACATAAACTTTATCGATTTGATGTTTTGGATGGGCTAACCGTTGTGAAAAATCGCCATCATTTGTTAATAGTAAAATACCTGACGTATCATAATCCAAGCGACCTACGGGATAAATTCTTTCTGGAACAGCAGCAAAATAATCGGTTACGACCTTCCGATTTTTGTCATCACTAACGGCGGAAATCACTCCACGAGGCTTGTAAAACAAATAATAGACTGGCTCCTCTTGATAGATTGGCACACCGTCAACTTCAACGATATCCTTTTTGCCGACTTTCGTTCCTAGTTCTTTGACGACTTCGCCATTCACTTTAACCCGACCGCCAGTAATAAACTCTTCAGCCTTGCGGCGCGAAGCAATCCCTGCGTGGGCAATAACCTTTTGTAGTCTCTCCATTTATAGTCCATCCTCTTCTTTAAAACGATCATAAAACAAATCTAACGGTTCTTCTTCATCTGCCAGATCAGCTTCCATTTTCTGTACATCTGGAAGTTCTTCCATATCTTTTAGCCCAAAATAGTCCATGAAATAGTCGCTTGTCCCATACAAAATTGCCCGACCTGGTCCATCTACACGACCTTTTTCTTCAATCAATTGCCTAGCAACCAAGGTTTGAACTGCTCCACTAGACTGCACTCCCCGCAATTCATCAATTTCTGAACGAGTCACTGGCTGTTTATAGGCAATTATAGAAAGGGTTTCAAGCGCAGCCTGACTTAAGCGATTAGCCATAGGCGAACGGGCGAACTCCTTCAGCAAAGGAGCAAACTCTTTTTTTGTACTCAAAACAAAGTGATTGCCGACTTCTAATAGAGTCAACGCCGAAGCTTCATTCGTCTCATAGGATTCCTTCAGATCGATAATATTTTGATAGATCTCAGGCATTGGGCGCTTCAATGTAAATGCCAATTCTTCAAGGCTGATTCCTTCCTCTCCGACCACAAACAGCATCGCTTCGATTTGACTTAATTGGTTCATATAACTGCTCCTTTTTTATTATAATGGGATTATTTCCCATTTTCTGAAGAATAAAATTTTCGATTAACCTGTCTATCAACCTACTAAGAGTTTCGATTAGCGAAAAGCCTTTTCTTTATTATATAGAAGGAAAAAATCTAACTAATGAACAAATTTCTATTGGTTTAAGGATTGGACTGGCATCCTTTATAAATCAAAATTGGTGCGTAGGTCTCCTCTTGAGTTGCCAAAGCCTGCCCCTTTTTCATTAGTTCCAGTAAGGCCATAAAGGTCGTAATCATTTCATCCTTTGTGTATTGCACAAAAAAAGACTCCAATGATAAGCCTTCATCCCCGGATAACTCTGCCAAACGTTTACCGATTTCAGTCACCTTTTGATCGACTGTGATCGATTCACTAGTGACCGTGGTCTCAATGGGTTGATTTTTCTTTTTGCGCTGTAAAACATCATGTAATGCCAAAAAAAGGTCAATCGTATTCAATTGGTTTTTTGGCAGCGGCAGGATTTCCTCTTCGTAATCCGATAGATCCATTGGAGCCTTCGTATAGAACAGGCTTCTTTCCTGCTCCTTTTCTGATAGGATTGATGCTGCGTATTTATACTTGCGATATTCCAATAGCTGTTGAACTAACGCTTCCCGGGGATCTTCACCTTCTTCGTCATCGTAGTCAAACTCCAATTCTGGTTTTGGCAGCAGCATCTGACTTTTGATTGACATCAATGTCGCTGCCATGACCAAATATTCTCCCGCCAATTCCAATTCCAGTGTTTTCATGGCATGGATAAAATTCATATATTGTTCAGTAACTTCTGCGATCGGTATATCATAAATATCAATCTCTAACTGTTGGATCAGATGAAGTAATAAATCCAACGGTCCTTCAAAAACATCTAACTTTAAACTAATTGTCTCCATTTTATCCTCGCTTATGTTCCTGCCATTTTGCTAAAAAGGCCGATGTGGCGGGGGTTCCGATAATTTTTTGATCAGGATATTTTGCTTGCAGCTCTGCCATCATTTTGAGGCTCACGCCTTCTCCACGATAAGAAGGGTTCAAACTGATGTCATGTAAGACAATCTCCTGATCCTCTAACTGGCTGACGCCAATAACTCCTTGAACATTATCAGAGTGTTCATCGTAATAACAATAGAGTTGAAAGCGGTCATCATCTTCATATGTATCGATCTCTTTTAATAAATGTTGATGGTCTTTTAAGCTTTCATGAAAACTTAAAAGTCCCATTGCGATTTTCCGTTGATTTTTTCGGTATTGAGTAAGCATTCTTTCTCCTCCTGTTAAGCGCGTGGAAAAAATTCTTTATAGACTTCGGTCATTCTCCTCTTAGTAATATGAGTATAAATTTGGGTAGTGGAGATATCAGCATGACCTAAAAGTTCTTGGACTGTTCGCAAATCCGCTCCATTTTCTAGTAAATGAGTTGCAAAACTATGCCTTAATGTATGAGGTGTAACATCTTTCATGATTTCAGCTTTGATCACATATTGCTTCAAGTTCTTCCAAATGCCTTGACGGCTCATTCCGTGACCGTGATTGTTAACGAATAGATGTATTTCATTGGGAGTTTTCTTTGTTAATAAGGGACGGACTTCCGCTAAATAACGTTCTAGCCAATGAATCGCATAATCTCCAAGCGGGACAATTCGTTCTTTATCACCTTTGCCTACAGTTTGCAGTAATCCCATCTCTAGATGTATATCACCTAACTTCAGTCCAATCAGTTCACTAACTCGCAAACCAGTAGCATACATCACCTCCAGAATCGCGCGGTCACGAATCCCTAAATCGGTCGTCGTGTCTGGAGCCGCGATTAAGCGCTCGACCTCTGCCAGCGAAAGTGTCTGAGGTAACTTCTGCGCTTTCTTTGGACTGTCGATGTGCTGCATCGGGTCGTGATCGGTATAACGTTCTTGACGTAAAAATTGATGAAAACGACGTAAGCTGGAAATCATTCGCGTAATCGTAGTAGATGCTTTGCCAGACTCTGTCAGATTTGTCAAAAAGGCCACAACTGTATAGCGATCGACTGCTTGCCATTCCTTCACACCCTGTTCAGTCAAAAAAGACAAATATTGCTGCAAGTCTCGTTGATAGCTGATACGTGTATTTTCAGAAAGCCCACGTTCGATCGATAAGTAATGCAAGTATTCCGTGATTTGTTCATCCATGTTCTCACCACTTTCGCTTTATCATAACAAAAAGTCCCTTGAAATGATAGCACGTATCTTTGCAAGGGACTATATAAATTAATTATAACTTAATCCAATTTCAGCTAGAAGCCTTATGCTTCCTTTTTTTCCTGACAACTCTGGCAAATACCGTGGAAGGTCAAACGATGATCCTTCACTATAAAATGATACCGAGATTCTACTACATGTTCCACTTCGCCTAAGAGGTCCTCTTCGATCTCTTCGATATTACCGCATTCAAGACAAAGCAGATGGTGATGGAAATGTTCCGCACCTTCTTTACGAAGATCATAACGTGCTAAACCATCATCAAAACTGATTTTATTAACGATATGCAGTTCTGTCAAAATTTCCAATGTGCGATAAACAGTTGCTAAGCCAATCTCAGGACTTTTCTTCTTCACTAAAAAGTAGATTTCCTCGGCTGATAAATGATCTTTTTCATTTTCCAATAAAACGAGAACGGTTGCTTCACGCTGAGGTGTCAACTTGAATCCAGAATCATGAAGTTGCTTCTTGGTTTTTTGTAAGGCTAAGATTGCGTTCAAGAGAACCCTCCCTCTTCTATTTTAGAATAATTATAAATAAGCAAGGAACTTGATGTTGCTTTTCTTAGAATCATTATAGTTTATCACCATTATTTATGCAAGGACATTCTCAATTAGCCTTTTAAACGAATTTGACCTGCACTTTGTTCGATCAATTTTTCCTTTAATAAATGACCAATCGCCCGCTTGAACTGCCCTTTACTGATACCGAACGCATCTTTGATTTCTTCAGGTGCTGATTTATCCCAGTATGGAAGTGTATGATCGGTATTTCTTTGCAGCATCGTTAAGATCATCGCCGCATCATCATTAATCATTTCATAGCTGCGGGGTTTTAAGGACATATTCAATACGCCATCTGGACGAGCACCAATCACCCGAGCTTCAACAACTTCACCAAGACGCGGCTCTTGATAACGCTCAGAAGGGTGGATAAAGCCGATATAAAAATCTTCTGTAATCAAGTAGGATCCGATGACTTTTAGCCGATAAATCGTGCCTTTTTTATTTTCGTTCTGCATTTCGGCGTTGCCGGCACGACTCAATGAATGGAAGATCGCTTCATCAGCTAATACGCCCCACATACGATCCTTCTCATCCACTCGCATACTGATCATTAAACGATCGCCCTTTTTCGGCCACAGCTCTTTCATGCTCGGCATTTCATCTAAGGAAACGACCATATCCTTGTCAGGCAAACCTATATTTACGAACACACCTAAATCTCTGCGGACATCAGTTACTTCACCAAAGGCATAGTGTCCGATCCGAACCCGTGGAACCGTCGTCGTAAAAATGGCATCCTTACTTTGATTGACATAACCAAATCCTTCAATTGATTCGCCAATTTCATGAGTGACCCCTTCCTCTTTCAACAATCGGAAAGTCACACCATTTTTTTGTACCAAGTACATCGTTTCATTTTCATCAATGATCAATCCTGTAAAAACTTGACCTAATAATTCATTCATAATTTTGCTCCTTAAATGTATTAATTTTTCTTCCAGAAAAATTCGTTCTATTTCTATGCTAAAAGGTAAAAAAACAGCAAAGAAGTCATTCATATTCTACCACAGCTCATGATTAGGGCTGGAAAGAAACTCTCTTCCCAGCCCATTGTTTTATTTAGTTTGGCCCGTTTCCTTTGAACCAACCTGTTTTACAGTTAATAGTTACTAAGTACATCGGTAAATCAGAATCCTGATAGCCTTTGGTTAATGACGCACGATTTGAAGTAGCATACAAATTATAGTAGCCTTCACCATTTTCGATTTTCACTGGTTCAAGGCTATAGCCGCCTTCAACAATATAGCCTCGCGAAATACAGGTCTGAATCACTTTTTCCTTAACACCAGGCGCCCAAGCATAAGCATCGCTGCTAGTATCTCCAGCTTGACTTGTGTCTGATGAAGAATTTCTTTCTTGAGCTTCTTGAGCCGCTTTTTCTTGTTCAGCTTTTTCCTTGGCTGCCTTCTCAGCCGCGGCCTTCTCCTCAGCTGCTTTTTTCTCTTTATCCTTCAAGGTTTGATCAACCTTCGTCAAATCCTCTTTTTGCGTGTGAATTAATGCTTGATTCGCAACTGCTTTGACTGCATCGTTCGCTTTATTATATTGTTCACGATTTACAGAATCGACCACGTTGCCATCCTTTAGCAAAGCTCCCACTGCTTTTTTGGCAGCTTCAATTTTTGAGTACTGATCTTTTGCATTATTGACTGCCTGATTCATTAGTTCATCAAAATTATAATCACCGGTATCAATCGTGAGCTCCACAGGTTCAGCGGCTTTTAATAATGGTTTCTCAACTATTTTATCGCCATTGATTACTGCATTTGTGAACAATTGATTTACAGATTGTTCCGCCTTCTGTTTAGCTGTCAGCTCATCGTACTCTTTTTTTAGTTCATCATAACGCTTATGAGACTTATATTTAGACAATTCTTCATCAATTTTCCCTGTGTTCAGATTTACCTTATCCGCAACAAGAAATTTGTGCTGGTCGTCAGTATAGTAACTGTCAATGCTATCCTCGATCGAATCAAGAGCTTTATTCTCTCTTTTTACGGTCGCGACCCGTTGAGCTTCAACTTCTTTTTCATGATGATAATAGTAACCGCCGCCCACACCTAGAACAGCAATCGCTGCTAATGTAATATAAATACGTTTACGACTTTTTCTTGGCTTCCCATCTGTATGACGAGGACCTTCTGGTGGGAAGGCTCCTCCATTGGAACCATTTGTCTCTTCCTGCGAAAAAGTTGTTTCGTCAGCCTCTTGTGTTTCAGAGTCAGCCGCCGTTTCTCCAGAGGACTCTGCCTCAACTGATTCCGTTGGGACTGCTGGATCCATTATGAGCGTTTCTTCTGATTCAGATTCCTCTTCAAAATCCACTTCACCGGAGTCTTCTTGTGGCTCAATTTCCGTTTCATTTACTGTTCCTTCAGGAGCTTGTTCGTCTGTTTCAACAACAGATGCTTCCTTTACTTCTGTCTTTTCAGCCGTTTCATCTTCATCAACAGAGTCCGCCTCGGCTGCTTTTTCTGAATCCTTTTCAATCTCTTCTTTATCTGTTTCATCTTGATTGTCTTTATGATCACGAATATACTGTGCTAAAATCGGATTCATTTCAGGGGTTTCTTCAACAAGTTTTTTATTTTCTTCTTCCTTCATTTTTTCCTCATTTTCTTTGAACATCTCGCGCACAGATTCAATCGGCATATCCGCTAATTCTGACCATTCTATCGTATCGTTTTTATCATTGATCTCTTCGATATTTTTAGGTTCTTTAGTATTATTTATCTCTTCAGTATTTTTTTGATCGTTCAACTGTAATGAAAAGCCACACTTCGGACAAGTCGTGCATCCTTCGACTGGTTCAAAACCACAGTTAGGGCATTTTTGCAATGAAATCGGCTCCTTTTTTCAATCTTATGCTTTAATCTATCATATGTTTATGGATGTTCCAAGCAGTTTTCGACTGAATTAACCAAAAATAATAAATTTCTCGAGTATTTTGAGCGACAAAATTCCAAGCAAAATCCTTGTCTTTTCCACG
>NZ_JCAFYN010000036.1:0-38718 GCF_059374735.1 Enterococcus sp. GPZ-007
TGAAATTAGCTCACTTAGAAAATGATCTTGCTGAAGAACATAAAGCGATGGTTCGATAATACTCTATCACTCGAACAAAATGTAAGAGGGAAACACTAGTTATAGGAGACAAATATGCTTCTTATAAAGGATCCCAATGTTGTTTTTCCGTCTGGCATTATTAAATAAGAATATAAGTGCTTCTCGTTTTGAGTATTTGAAACGAAAAGCGCTTTTTTGTTGTATACAGAACAGTAGTACAAAATAAATTGAATAGAAAGAAAACTTTATATTAATACATTGATAATAGTCAAATTACTATAAATAATTCACTCAGAATAATGGGAAATGACTATTTCGCTATTTACTTGTAACAGAAGGGGGAGGGGGAAATGACTGTTATAATAATTAAAGAATGATTCCTATTAAGGAATTAAGAAATGGTAACTTCAGAAAAATACGATGATTTAAGCCTTTTTTTTCGTACTACTATTGATTATTTATTTCTTATATTAGAAAGGAATTCCTAGATTAGAATAAATATAAGTAATATTGAGAGCGCTTCAATTAAAAAAATAACGAATTGTAGAGAGAAAAATCAGAATGGTTGGTTGATAAATATTAGTGTGAAATGAATAAATATTTGTTTATGCGAAATTTTAAGCGCTGCAACAGTTATTATTTTCCTTAGATAAATATATTAAATATTAGTATATTAAATTTGCAGTTTAGGGACTTAAAATACCGTTTTTGGGTAGTCATAAATAAGAATGTAGTTTGGACATCAAGAGAATTAAACCTGTTATTACTTTTAGATAATTATTATCATGTAGCCATTTCTATTGGTTTTTCAGAAAATATGACGGTGTGTTTGAAACATTTGTATTAAATGTGTAAACGATTAAAAATTTCGATGAGCAAAAATGAATTTAAAAAAAAGGTTTCTCGAAAAGTTAATATACTGTTGATTTATTATAAAAAATATTTTATAATTTTTTAAAAATAGATGTATAATAAAACATAAAAATTATTTATTTAAAATAAAAATAATTTTTATTCTTTTTGGATTAGAGCGAGATTGAGAGTACTCAGCAGTTTATATAACTGATGTTCTTGTTGTTTGGTATTAATAGATTAATTGAATTTTCTCAAATGTCAGCCAATTCAAATTGATAACAATTAATTTGCCAATCGAAGTTCAGGAAAGATTATTGGGTATATCTATTTATTTTTATAAGTCATATCAGTTTTGGATTGAGGAGGTATCTTTAAAGGAAATAGCGCAAAAATCAATAGATAGTAAATAGAAGATAAGCTTCTGGAAAATTCGCTACAGGGTTATGGTTGCTCAGAAATGAAAGATCGTTTTTACATAATAAGTCAAAAATCATACATATGGAAGCAGATATCTTTTGATCTTAATCACAAAGAAGAGAGATGAGACCAGCATGGAAAATTTTGATGATTCCAATTTAAATGATAATTGCAGAGAACAGTTGTTGGAGAAAGTTGAAGTTTTGGAGGTTCAAAGTGAGGCACTTTTGAATCAAGTTGAGAAGTTGGAAGGTATTCGCGGAGCATTAGAAGAAAAAGTTTCAGCCTATCGCTTTCGCTTGAAGGAAGTAACAAAGAAATTAGAGGATATAGATGTATCTTCATCAAGAGACATCGTTGTTTACCATAACAAGGACAATCTGGAAAGGCGTCGCTTCATCCTTGGAAGCAGAGTAAATTACCAGCAGGAATGCAGCAATGATTCCGAAAAAGCTGCAGAAATCAATTACTTACAGGATAAGTATGAACGGCTTTTAGATCAATATATGCATGAGCGTGACAAAAATGAACAATTATTTAATTACCTATTTCAAAAAGAAGAGAACGTCGCCCTTGATTTGTTTGTAAAAGCAGATGCTGCAGACACTTTGTTAGATGCTACAACATTAAGTCGTAAGATTATTCAGCGGGCGGAGGATCAGGCAAAACATATTGGATCGAATCTGAAAGAACAGCTGAACAGGGTATTGAAACAGGAAAACGATTTGCCACAAGAACTTATTAACGATTTGAAATATGGCATTCGCTGTTTGGAGGAGTAAATGGAGATTCGATTTTGGAGTTAAAGGGTGTAAAAAGTGGACATGAGTAAAGACGGGAGTGAAGTAAGATGAAAAAAGTTATTATTTTAACTAGAAATATCATCATTGAACAAGAGTTTCAGAATGAATTGCAGCGATTAGATTATGAAGTGTTTGTCTTAAAAGAATTTTTTGATGTTGATAAACCAAACTATTTTGAAGATATTTTATCCCTTTTTGATATTGTCATCTTTAGTGAAACATTGACAAATCAGGAGTTTAATGAGATTTTACCAATTGTTGTAGAGAAAGATTTGCACTATTTGCGGCGTACCGATGAACCAGTACCAAATATTGATGAGAGTCATTGCTTGTCAATTGATTGCACATTGACTGAATTGAGAGAATTCTTACTATTGAGTGATAAACGTGAAGGTCAGAAGGAATCGATCTCCAAAGGTTTAGTTAGACAATCGGAAATGAAAAAACAAGATTTGGTTCTTTTTTACAGTTCGCTAAACAACATTGAGAAAAAGATTATCAGTGCTCTTGCTGAAGGCAGCGGAAAAATCATTTCAAGAGATGAGCTATGTAATAAAGTTTGGAACAACGAAGTCAGCAAATCGCGTTTAGTTCAGATGTCGACGGCTGTCGGGAACATTCGTAAGAAAATTGCTCATGCCCATATTGATAACGTAAGAATTATTACTTATTGGGGAAATGGTTATCGCCTACATGATGTCCCTAATGGATTGATGAACGAGCACATTAAAGAATACAGTATGTAGCTATAGTGAATTAGTTCTAGCTTTCTCCTATATCAGGAGCGAGCTAGAACTTTTTTTGCGCTAAATTTTCTCTATTTTTTTAGATTACCGACAACGAAAAGAAAAAAATCGAGAAAAAAGAGTGTTGAATACTATTTATACTTCTCCTTGTAAGAAAAGAGGTGCTTGAAATGCTTTATCAGGATTATTCGATGTTTTTTCCCTAAAGCGTTTATTGATTAACTAATTAAGTAAAAGGGAAAGAAGCGTTTTTATGAATCAGAAAAAATTATCTTTATTTGGCTTTTTTGCTTTGACAGCTTCGATGGTATTAACGGTGTACGAATATCCAACCTTTGCGACATCGAAGCTCCATTTGGTTTTCTTTTTGCTATTAGGGGGGATTCTATGGTTCTTGCCGGTGGCCTTATGTGCGGCAGAAATGTCAACGGTGGAAGGCTGGCAAAACGGTGGAATTTTCAGTTGGGTGAGTCAAACCTTAGGTGAACGATTTGGTTTTGCCGCAATCTTTTTTCAGTGGTTCCAAATCACAGTTGGTTTTGTCACAATGATCTATTTCATTTTGGGAGCACTATCCTATGTGCTGAATTTTCACGCGTTAAACACAGATCCGCTATTAAAATTTATCGGCTTGCTGGTCATCTTCTGGGGACTGACCTTTTCTCAACTAGGCGGAACGCAACGCACGGCTAAAATTGCGAAAGCAGGGTTTGTGATTGGAATTTTAATTCCTTCTGTCATTTTATTCGGCTTAGCTGCGGCCTATTTCATCGGTGGAAACCCAATCGAGATTGCTATCAGCAAAAAAGCCTTTATTCCAGATTTTTCACAGTTATCAACATTGGTGGTTTTTGTTTCCTTCATTTTGGCTTATATGGGTGTTGAGGCATCTGCTTCCCATATCAATGAATTGGAAAATCCCAAGAAAAATTATCCGTTAGCAATGATTCTATTGGTCATTTTAGCGATTGGCTTAGATGCGATCGGTGGTTTTTCGGTTGCAGCGGTAATTCCCCAAAAAGATTTGTCATTAAGCGCTGGAGTGATTCAAACATTCCAATCATTGATTTTACATTTTAATAGTCATTTAGGTTGGCTAGTGAAGGTTATTGCGTTGATGATTGCTTTTGGTGTTATGGGAGAAGTTAGCTCTTGGGTAGTTGGCCCCTCTCGAGGAATGTTTGCTGCTGCCCAACGAGGATTATTGCCTAACTTTTTGCGTAAAACCAATGCTCATAGTGTACCGGTACCGTTGATTATGATTCAAGGGCTGATCGTAACAATTTGGGGTGCTGTATTGACCTTTGGCGGCGGCGGGAATAATTTATCCTTCTTAGTCGCAATTTCATTGACAGTAGTCATTTACTTAGTGGGTTATCTCTTGTTCTTTATTGGCTATTTTGTCTTAGTTTATAAAAGGAAGGACTTGAAGAGAACCTATAATGTTCCTGGGAAAACAATTGGAAAAACGATCATTGCCGGTGTCGGACTACTATTATCCGTATTTGCGTTGCTGATTTCTTTTGTTCCACCAGCATCAATCGCAAAAGCAGAGGATCGAACCTATCAAGTAATTCTATTGATAAGTTTTGTGATCACAGTGATCTTACCGTTTATTATTTATGAGTTACATGATAAGCACGGGCATAAAAAGATAGAAGAACCCGTTCATATGAAAGCAGGAGATATGAATGCGGCAGTCTATCCGGCAGCTCGTGGCGAACATCAAATTATTCAAAAAGAAGAACACACGTTGAAACATTAGATAAATAAACGCAATTTTAGGAGGATGTACACATGTTATATGGAAAAGAAAATCGCGATGAAGCAGAATATTTAGAACCTATTTTTGGATCAGCAAGTGAACAAGTTGATCTGCCAAAATACAAATTGAATCAGGAATCAATTGAACCGCGAGTAGCCTATCAGTTAGTACAAGACGAAATGTTAGATGAAGGAAATGCTCGTTTGAACTTAGCAACCTTCTGTCAAACCTATATGGAGCCAGAAGCAGTGAAGTTAATGAGTCAGACACTAGAGAAAAATGCCATTGATAAATCAGAATATCCTCGCACAACAGAAATCGAAAACCGCTGTGTGAATATGATTGCTGATCTTTGGAATGCTAGTGAGAATGAAACATTTATGGGGACTTCTACAATTGGTTCATCAGAAGCTTGTATGCTGGGCGGTATGGCAATGAAGTTTGCTTGGCGCAAACGTGCTGAAAAATTAGGATTGGATCTCAATGCTCAAAAACCAAATTTAGTCATTTCATCTGGCTACCAAGTTTGTTGGGAAAAATTCTGTGTGTATTGGGACATCGAAATGCGTGAAGTGCCATTGGATCAAGAGCACATGTCGATCAATTTAGATAAAGTAATGGATTATGTTGATGAGTATACGATTGGAATTGTCGGCATTATGGGTATTACGTATACAGGTCGCTATGATAATATTAAAGGACTAAATGATTTGGTCGAAGAATACAATAATCAAACAGACTACAAGGTCTATATACACGTAGATGCTGCCTCTGGTGGATTCTACGCACCGTTCACTGAACCTGATCTAGTGTGGGATTTCCGCTTGAAAAATGTTATCTCAATCAATTCATCGGGCCATAAATATGGATTGGTTTACCCTGGTGTTGGCTGGGTTTTATGGCGTGATCAACAATATTTGCCAAAAGAATTGATCTTTAAAGTCAGCTATCTAGGTGGCGAACTGCCAACAATGGCGATCAATTTTTCTCATAGCGCCGCACAATTGATTGGTCAATATTATAATTTTGTACGTTATGGTTTTGATGGCTATAAGGCGATTCACGAACGTACCCACAAGGTCGCATTATATCTTGCTAAAGCAATTGAAGAAACTGGCTTGTTCGAAATTGTTAATGATGGCTCTCAATTACCAATTGTTTGCTATAAACTAAAAGAAGATGCTACACGTGAATGGACTTTGTATGATCTGGCGGATCGTCTGTTGATGAAAGGGTGGCAGGTACCGGCTTATCCGCTTCCTAAAAACTTAGATCAAGAGATCATTCAACGTTTGGTCATCAGAGCTGATTTTGGAATGAACATGGCCTGCGATTATGTTCAAGACATGCAAGAAGCAATCGAAGCTTTGAACAAAGCGCATGTAGTTTACCATAAAAAAGAAGAAATTAAGACCTACGGGTTCACACATTAAGAAGATGCCTGAAAGGAAATTATCCTTTCAGGCTTTTTTCGACTGAACGAGCGATTTGATTGATTTTGAAGCAGGTCTCAGTGGTTGATTTGAGTGAAATGGGGAAAATCAATGTATTTTCGCTACCCAAATCTGCCTGATACAGAGCAGTATCGCAAACGATGATTCGTCTTGAGCAAAAGAAGGCATCGTCAACTACTTCATCCAACGAGTTATAAATCATGCTGCTAATAATAAAGCGATCATCAAGCAGCGTTTCAAGTTGTTGCCGATAATATAAAAAATTGAAGTCAGAAGGAGCCACAATATACAATTCGATTTTTTCATCAAAAGTATTTCTTCGCAGCAGGTCAAGCGTCAAAGTCATTTTGCGAATCAGGTTCTCATTCCAATGGATGTTTGTTTGATTAAGAGTAGACCACTGTTCTAAGATTTTCTGAATCTCTTGATACATTGTCCTTTGCTCTTTATCCACTAGATAAATCAAATCAGGTTGAAAAAGCTGCATATCTGCCCAAGTAGAGCGGATAAAAGGCAGGAATGCTTTTTTTAGCAGAAGTTCATTTTCAAATGGGATATTTAAAGAAGAACGTATTTCCTGCAGCAGATCCTCAATCTCGGGATAGCGTTTAATATGATTTTGATAGACAACCGCAAAATCCTTTTGAAGTAATTCCAAATTATTACAGAGATAGTTCCTGGCATTAAAAAGGGAATAAATAAAAAATAATTCCTCTTCATTTACGCAAATAGTGGAGTCAAGAGTGTTCACCCCTTCACGTAACAATTTAAATAAGGGCGTTTCCTGAGCACAGCTTTTTTCCTTAGTAGTAAAAGTAATCGCAGCTTTCCTTGCGCGCTGACAGCTTAATTGGATTCCCAAAATAATGATTTCTCGCTCGCTCATGGGATAGTCTCGTGCGAAAAAGTGTGCTTCGACGTAATTAATCAATTCCTCTGCAGATGAAGCAATCATTTTATTATAGGGAATAGCGGAGCGCTCGCCAGTATATTTAGCAATCGCTAATAATAAGTACCGAAGATCCTTCTCAGGAATTTCGATCTGATGATCAGTTTGCAAATACCCCAATTCCTCCGCAAAAGAAAAAATACTCGCTCGAATTTGATAGATTTTACTTGTAGAAAGAAATTCTTTCTCAGCAATCTCCGACCAGCGGGTATTCCCGATTAAATAATCGTTCAGTACACGTAAAAAATCAGATCGTCGATAAAGTCGTTGAGTTAGTTCTAGCAGAGAGTAGGCGGGATCAAAAAACAATTTGCAGCTATTCCTTGTTCGCTCAAAAGAAAGAATTTCTTGCTCGAAAGATTCTTTCAAAACATCAAGGTCATTATCAATCGTAATTGTACAGACGTTTAAGCGTTCCGCCATTACCTGCAAAGAGACTTCCTTCTTTTGATACAACTGTTGGCAAAGATAGACTTGGCGAAAAATATTTTTTTCAATATACCTTTCTAACATAAAATACCTCCCTAGCAATTACACTCACGTTAGCTATTCTATACCAATTTAACTAAATTGAATATTTTCAGTTGGAACAATTCGTCATTTTTTTAGACAAAGAAATAAAATAATTAAGATTAACAGGAAAAGATTATCCTGCTGTCGAGTTTAAAATAAATTTAATTACTTTAAAAAAAGAATATTCCAACTGGCAGATTACATAAACTTGCGATAAATATCACTGTTTGCTGGATGTGTGTTTTATTTGATAACAACTAGCGCGGTTTTTCGTCAAATTAAAATAAATTGCCAGAATAATGAGATAAAAAAATTTTTTTGACGAAATTTTTTTCTATTATGAGAGTTTGAAGGGAGAAATATTTCACAATCTATGCTGTATCAGTCTACTGTTTTTCATTTTCCGTAACCTGCAAAAAATGTATTTCATTGAGCAAATTGTACTCTCAAATAGAAACTGTCATTATCAATTACATTTTCTGTTATAGTGAAAACTATAACAGTATCTGACCGAAGATTAAATTATTATCATTATTTTAAAAGCTTTTGCGTTGATATGAAGTCAAAAAAGCCCTTTCTTAAAACAGATTCCTTTGTTATAATCATTTTAAATTAATTTGAAACTATTTAACAAGGGAGTGCAATTATGGAAACTACAACAATCAAAAAAACTGTAGAACAAACAAAAAATCCTTGGGAAGGTTTTAACGAAGGACGCTGGCAACATGAGGTTAACACGTTAGACTTTATCAAACGTAATTATACAGAATACAAAGGAGACGACAGCTTCTTAGAAGGGGCTGCACCAAGTACGGATAAGCTTTGGGATAAGTTGCAAGAACTTTTTGAAGTACAGCACAAACAAAATGGCGTCTATGACATGGATACTGATATTCCTGCGACAATCACTTCTCATGCGCCAGGCTACTTGATTCAAGAAGAAGAAAAAATCGTTGGTTTACAAACAGATGTACCTTTAAAGCAAGCATTCATGCCTTTTGGCGGAATCAATATGGCTAACAAAGCACTAGAATCAAATGGCTACGAAACAGATGATGATATGTCATTTATCTTTAACAAATGGCGTAAAACGCATAACCAAGGGGTTTTTGACGCTTATACAGATGAAATGCGTTTAGCACGTAAAAATAAGATCATTACAGGACTACCTGATGCTTATGGACGTGGCCGTATTATTGGGGATTATCGTCGTGTAGCGTTATATGGAATTGATTTCTTAATGAAGGAAAAGAAAAAAGATTGGAAAAATGTCGGCAGTAAAGTGATGACCAATGACGTGATCCAACTGCGTGAAGAAGTTTCTGAGCAATTCCGCGCGTTAGCTGATATGAAAGAAATGGCAGCAAGCTATGGCTATGATATTTCAAAACCTGCTAGCAACGCACAAGAAGCGATCCAATGGTTATACTTTGGCTACCTTGCAGCGATCAAATCACAAAATGGTGCAGCAATGTCAATCGGACGTATTTCTGCGTTCCTAGATATTTATATCCAACGTGATTTGGATCGTGGCTTGATCACTGAATTTGAAGCACAAGAAATGATCGATCACTTGATCATGAAATTACGTATGGTAAAATTCGCTCGTACACCAGAATACAACCAATTGTTCTCTGGTTACCCAATCTGGGCAACACTATCATTGGCAGGAATGAATATGGATGGCTCTTCATTAGTTACGAAGAACGATTTCCGTATCCTGCATACACTGACGAACATGGGACCTTCACCAGAACCGAACTTGACTGTTTTATATTCATCTCATTTACCAGAAGGCTTCCGTACCTATGCAGCGAAAGTTGCAAAACAAAGCTCTTCAATCCAGTTAGAAAATGATGATTTATTACGTCAATACTGGGGATCAGATGATGCAGCGATCGCTTGCTGTGTATCTGCCACAGTGATTGGAAAAGATATGCAATTCTTCGGAGCCCGCGCGAACTTAGCAAAAGCTGTTCTTTATGCGATCAACGGTGGTGTTGATGAAATGACGAAGATGCAGGTTGCTCCACGCTTCCGCCCACTTGAAGGCGACAGCATTGATTTTGATCAATTTATGGATAGCTACAAAGATGTCTTAGACTGGTTAGCTGAGTTATATGTGAACACATTAAACGTGATTCATTACATGCATGACAAATATGCTTATGAAGCACCACAATTAGCGTTGATGGATACTGATTTGAAACGTACATTTGCAACAGGAATCGCTGGTATCTCTCACGCAGCCGATTCATTGATGGCGATCAAACACGGAAATGTGAAAGTTATTCGTGATGAAGATGGTTTGGCGATCGACTATATTCCGCAAAATGAATTCCCAACTTACGGAAATGATAATGACGAAGCGGATGAAATGGCGAACTGGATTCTTGAGTACTTCATGACGCAAATCAAACGTCAACACACTTACCGTGATTCAACACCAACATTATCATTGTTGACAATCACTTCGAATGTTGTTTATGGTAAGAACACTGGGAATACACCAGATGGACGTCGTGCAGGTAAGCCGTTGGCTCCAGGGGCGAATCCAAGTTATCAAGATGGTAAATTCTTAGGTGAGAAAAATGGACTGTTAGCTTCATTGAACTCAACAGCGAAATTGAACTACTCATGTGCGCAAGATGGTATCTCTGATACGCAAACCATTAATCCAGGCGCATTAGGACGTACTGATGATGAAGCGATGCAGGTTGATAATTTACGTCAAGTTTTAGATGGCTACTTCGATAAAGGCGGTTACCATTTAAATGTCAATGTCTTTGGCCGTGAATTGTTAGAGGAGATGGATAAAGATATCGACAATCCGAAATATGCGAACTTTACAATTCGTGTATCTGGCTACGCAGTGAAATTCCGTGACTTAACACCTGAGCAACGTCGTGATGTTATTTCACGTACTGACCATACAAAAATGTAAAAATGATAATAAATTTAGCTTAATTGATTTTTTAAAAGATCTTGAAACTCAAAAATGAGTCTCAAGATCTTTTTTGTACCAAAAATGTTAAAAAATATTAATAATTATAATTTTAGCGTAAAAATATGTGCATTTGCTTTATAATATTGATAATTATTGGGCAAGTGGGTGATGGAGGTTGAAGGAGTCCGAAAATCAATGGGTGTTGAGGATTGTAGGTATCGTTGCGGGGGCAATGGTCTTTTTTATGCTGATTTACTTTTATTTCGGTTCACATTTTTATTTCGGTTCAACAGTGGCCAATGTCGAAGTTGGCGGCTTATCCGCTGCCGCAGCAGAAAAAAAAATTCGTGAGGAAACTAAAAAAGTTGAGATCCAACTAAAAGGAGAAAATCAAACAGTCAAACTGCAAGTTGATTCGCCCTATGACGTTCAAGAAGAGTTTTTGAAAGAAAATATCCGTTATGGAGAGTTTAGTCTCCCTTTGAAAAAGGGAGCAACAGAAAAAGTAGCTGAAGCGGTTAATCGGGCGTCTTTTCTCGGGGGGAAAGAGGCTAAGGATGCTAAAATAATCTATGCAAATAATGAATTCAAGATCGAACCGGAAAAAAGCGGGACAGTGGTTGATTCAGCGCGTGTTCTCAAAGAGCTCTGCAAAGACTTTGAAGACGGAACGCTGCAAACGGAATATAACTTAGCTGATTATTATCGAGAGCCGGAGATTACGACGAAAGATTTATCGCAACAAAAGATCTCACAAAACTTAGAAGAGGTCAGAAAACGCGAAATCAAACTGAAATTGAATAAAAAATCGATTCCCCTGACCGAAGAAATGCTGGCTGCATCTGTGGACGATCAAGGAAATTTTGTTCAGGAACAGATTACGGAGTGGGTAACCGATTTAGAACGAGAATATTCGACAATCTACAAACCGGTTGATTTCACGAATGTACATGGACAACGCTTACGATATAAAAATGTTGGGAATTACGGCTGGTTTATTGATATTAAAGCTTCCGCAAAAAAAATCACAGAAAAACTAAAGGAACCGGATACCAAAACGATCCAGCTAGTTCTGAAGGGCGACACAAAAAGACAGCCGCTTCACGTTACAAAAAACTACATAGAAGTCGATTTGGACAACCAGAAAATGTATTGCTTTGACAGCAAGGGCAAGCTGGTTGTTGAGACCGATGTGATTACTGGTCGTTATAACAAGGGAACGGCAACTGTTCCTGGGTTTCATACGATTATGGATAAACGACGCAATGTTGATTTGAGCGGTGTTTTAACCAATGGAGATGGCACCTACAATGTGCCGGTCGATTATTGGCTGCCGCTGTTAAGTTATGGTCAGACGATCACTGAGATCGGTCTCCATGATACTGATCATAAGCTGCAGTACTTCGGACAACCAGGAGCCTTTCAAACAGACCTAGGGAGTTATGGTTGTGTGAATACACCCAAAGTCGAGGTAGCGAAAATCTATGACTACAGCTATATCGGAATGCCGGTTTTCATTTATGGACATGTCTATGACGATGCACCGGGAGAATGGGATAAACCCGTGGAATATGGAACAGAAATCTAAAACAACCAGTCAGTTTTTTTCCTGACTGGTTGTTTGTATTTAAAAGATGATATTGTCTTTGATCAGTTCGATATTTTTGATTAATATTTTATGGTCATGCATTTGAATCGCACCGCAGCTTTTCAGGTTGTGCATGATACGGCTGACGCTGCTGGCAGCATTGATCCCGCAAAAATGAGCGATTTCTTCGTTGGTTACAACAAAATCGATCAACACCCCCTCTTGAAATTCTACACCAAATTTGTCATAAAGATCATAAATTTGCGTACACACAGCTCCGAATTTACCGTTCATCAGCATTTGCTGGGTCCTTTTCATGGATTTCATCAGCCGCTCGCGGTAATAGTTTTTGACATAGATCTGCAGGTCGAAGTTCTGATTGATATCCTTCCAAAATTCCACCCGATCAATTTGATAGAGTTCGGCTCTTTCTGATTCCACACGAATATTAAATGGGGCATCGATAAATTGAGAATATTCATCCTTTAACAATGACACGACTTCAAGATCATTGATGTATTCCAAATTGAATTCACGACCATCTCGCGAGATGACGCTGGTCTTGATGACGCCGTTTTTCAAAATGTAGACATGATGATCTTGGATCCCTTCGTAGAGTAAATATTTCTTGTACTCTTTTGTTACGATGGGGAATTTTTTTTGTTTTAAATAGTCTGTTAAGGCTGTATTGTCCAATTTTACTTTGTTCCTTCCGTGATTTGCTGAAATTTTCATTGCTATTTTATCACAAGTCAGTGCCGAGTTTGATCAAAAGTATGTATAAAAAAGCTACTAACAAATGTTAATGTCTTTTTTTGCTAAAGAATTTCAAAGCCATTTCTCATTATGAAATCGGCTTTTTTCCTTTTTCCATATCCGTATAATCGGTCAAGTAAGTCAAACAAACCAAATGCTCTAGTGAGTAGAAATTTGGAAATAAGAGGAGTGGTTATTCATGAAAAAATGGACATGCGCAATAATCGAACGATTGGAATCAGCCTACAAGGTACGGTTTGAAAAGGAGGCAGTATTAGTTTTTCTAAATGATGCCTATCAAAATGCTTTGATGTTGAGAAGAGATTATACGCAGGATGACGAAACACTAGAGGGATTCTTGGCGGAGTTTGACCACACGCGGGATTTATTTATTAGTCAAGCGGTGGATCGCTACCCATCTAATTACAATAAGGTCGCGGAAAAGATTTCTGATTTAAAGAAATTAAATGAGAGTATCGCATAATAATGAGAGTGGGTAATGAAAATTAAGGAAGAAGAAAAGCTATTCAATAAAGGTTTTGTCACAATAACAATCATCAATTTTATCGTCTTTTTAGTTTACTATTGTTTTGTTGTAATCACAGCGAAATATGCTACACAAAGTTTAGGTGCATCAACTGCACAAGCAGGATTTGCTGTTGGGATATATATTATCGGCACATTGCTTGCCCGTCTATACATTGGAAAGAAATTGGAATTATTTGGCCGCCGGGCAGTTTTACGTTATGGGGCGCTATTTTATTTGATCACAACGGCCGCATACTTGATCAGCAGCAATGTTCTTATTTTAGATGGGGTCCGTTTCTTGAATGGATTTGGCTACGGGGCGGTCTCTACAGCCGCAAACGCTATCGTCACAGCCTATATTCCTGAAGCAAAATACGGTGAAGGAATCAATTATTACGGGTTAAGTACCAGTTTGGCTGCGGCGATCGGTCCTTTTATCGGTCTCCTGTTATTACCTTTGGTAGGATTCAAAGCAATTATAATTCTAGCAGTTGTACTGGCTTTCATTACAATGCTCGCTTGCTTCAAATTCAAAGTTAATAATATCGTCTTAACAGAAGAGCATCGCGCAAGAATCAATACCTTTAGTTTGGAAAGCTTTATTGAATTCAAAGTTTTATTTATTGCTGGGATTGCCTTTTTGATCGGGATCGCCTATTCGAGTGTTTTAGGCTTCTTATCTATTTATGCCGATCAATTGCACCTTGTGACAGCAGGAGCCTTCTTCTTTGTGGTTTATGCGTTGGTCGTTACAGTAACGAGACCAATGTCTGGGAAAATTTTTGATAAACACGGTGAAAACGCCGTAATGTATCCAAGCTTTATTTGTTTGACAATTGGCTTGATTCTATTAGCGTTTACTGGCAATGCCGCTTTGTTGTTGATTGCTGGTGCTTTTGTCGGCTTGGGCTATGGGACCTTTATGGCGAATGGTCAGGCGGTCACATTGAAATTAGTTGAAAAAAATCGCATTGGCGTTGCTTTATCAACGTACTTCATTGGACTAGATTTAGGATTAGGTGTCGGTCCTTACTTATTGGGAGCAATCAAGGGACTTTTAGGTTCGTATCAGCATATCTATATTTTCTGTGCAGTGATCCCTATCATCGTAGCCATTCTCTATATGATATTTTATCGTCCAAAAAAATCTGCGAATAGTTAATTTAATGGAGCTAAAAAAGGGTGTACCAAGTTTACTTGGCACACCCTTTTTAGTTTTGTGGTTAAACGCGATTCAGTTTTTCATGGATCATTTCTGTTAAATCAAAATTCTCATTTATTTTGGCATAATAATCGGCTTGCTTTAACAGCTCGATTTGCTCGCTTAGATTCTCTTGAATAAGGGCTTTTTCAAAAAAAAGTTCTTCCAAGCCAGTAGTTACGTTAACTTCTAATAGTGTTTGGATACCTTCGTCGCAGAGCGCATCCGCTTTTTTCTGATTTCCACGATCAGCGTAGAAACACGCCGCTTGATAATAAGATGGACCTAGCTGTAGTTGAGTATTCATTTTATCCTCCAATTGTTTCGCGCGTTCAAAAAAAATGTTTGCGCGTTTTTTTTCTTCATTTGCTTGATAACAGGTGGCTAATCCTTTGAGTACTAGCAATTCGTACCGTTTCTCATCATGTAAAAATGTATAGGCACGTTGAAAATAATATACGGCTTTTTGTGTATCATGCTTTCCAAATAAATTTGCATAGGCGCGAAAATACATCAGGTGTCCGACGATTCGTGCGTTTTGATAAGTAATTTTCTTTCCATAAGTGTCCAATAAAAATAAAACACTAGAGAATTCTTGACGCAGATGCAAGCAGCGAACGATGTTCAGTAAGGTGACTTCCGCTAAAAGAATGGTGTCTGAAAAAACTTGATGATATGGAATCTCCAACTTCATACAAAGGTCTAAAATGACTTCCAAAATGCCTTGGTTTTCCAATTCAATCAATTCTAAGTCAGCCGGTGAGCAAGTCGTACTCAAGGCTTCACGTGATAAACCTGCCTTCTCGCGTGTTTGCTTGATAATATGCCCGTTTACTTCCATGATTGACCCCCTACAATAACGCTTCCATATTAATTCTAAATCCTTTATTAGAAAACTGCAATAAAAATATTCAAAAATCTTTGTTTTTTTAAATTATTTTACCACCTTTTGATGAAAAGTTTATTTTATCTTTGTTATATCAGTTATTTAGGCGTAAGTATTCACTGATAATTAATTTGAACCTTTGAAGCTGTTTTCTTTACTTATAAAGTAGCGGGACACTAAAAGATTGCTTGCGTTTCAGAACAAATATGATAAACTGTTAAAATACTATGAAACGAAAGAGTGATTACGATGAGAAAAATGAATGTTGCGATTGTCGGCGCTACTGGCGCAGTAGGAACACAAATGACCAAACTATTAGAAAATAGTTCTTTGCCGATCGGCACTGTAAAGTTTTTGGCTTCAAAGCGTTCAGCTGGAAAGCAGCTTTCATTTAAAGGTGAGACCCAAACGATCGAAGAATTAGTACCAGATTCATTCGAGGGGATCGATCTTGCTTTATTCTCGGCTGGGGGAGGAATCTCAGCTAAGTTTGCGCCGGAAGCGGTCAAACGAGGTGCGGTCGTAGTGGATAATACCAGCCATTTCCGAATGGACCCAGAAGTTCCATTAGTCGTTCCTGAGGTAAATCCTGAAGCATTGCGTGATCATAAAGGGATTATTGCCAATCCGAATTGTTCAACGATCCAGATGATGGTGGCATTAGAGCCGATTCGCCAGGCATTTGGTTTGAAGCGCGTACTGGTCTCAACCTATCAAGCGGTATCTGGTGCTGGAAATCAAGCGATGGAAGAATTGAAGCAGCAAACACGGGACTATTTAGCTGAGAAGACCGTCGCTGAATGGAAAGCAGAAATTTTGCCTTGCGGTGGAGACAAAAAACATTATCCGTTGGCATTCAATGCCTTACCGCAAATCGATGTATTCACAGATGCTGGCTATACGAATGAAGAATGGAAAATGATCAACGAAACGAAGAAAATCATGGAAGATGAGACGATCAAAGTCTCAGCCACTTGTGTACGTATTCCAGTCATGAGCGGGCACTCTGAGTCGGTCTATATTGAAACAGAAAAAACAGCGACAGTGGTGGAGATCCAAGAAGTGATCGCTAAAGCACCGGGCGCAGTATTAGAAGATGATCCAAGCCAGCAGATTTACCCACAAGCCTTAAATAGTGTTGGCAAAAACGAAACCTTTGTGGGACGTATCCGTAAAGATCCGGATGAAGAAAAGGGTGTTCATCTTTGGGTTGTGTCGGACAACTTGTTAAAGGGCGCAGCGTGGAACTCGCTGCAAATTGCTGAAACAATGTATGAGATGGGATTACTGAAATAAATGAAAACAAGCGTGAGGAGACTCGCGCTTTTTCTTTGCACTTTTTTAAGAGTGATTTTGATTCAATGGTTTTTCAGAAAAAATCATGTATAATAGCTAATGAGTATAGGCACAGACCGTACTGATTACGGGGTCTGAGTAAGCTGAAACAATAGATAAATCTATTATAAAAAATTTGGAGAGGTGGATTTTTTGAGTACAGTCAAAATAATTCCCTTCAGCGGAGTACGTGAAAATGGTAAAAACATGTACGCGGTTGAAGTGGATAACGATATTTTTGTCCTGGATTGTGGACTGAAATATCCAGAGAATGAATTGTTGGGGATTGATGTTGTGATTCCTGACTTTACCTATTTAATTGAAAATGCGGATCGTGTGGCAGGTGTTTTCTTGACGCATGGACATGCAGACGCGATCGGAGCATTGCCCTATTTGGTTTCAGAGGTGGCAGTACCAGTCTTTGGTACCGAATTGACCGTTGAGTTGGCAAAATTGAATGTCAATCAAAATGATGAAAGCAAAGGCTTTAAGGATTTTCACGTAATTGATGAGCACACAGAGATCGATTTCGGTACTGCTGTCATCAGCTTTTTCCGGACGACTCATACAATACCGGATTCTGTGGGAATCAGTTTGAAAACGTCTGAAGGTAGTATTGTTTACACAGGAGATTTCAAATTTGATCCGACATCGATTCCGATGTATGCGACTGATTACCGTCGTTTAGCTGAGATTGGCTCGGAAGGGGTCTTAGCATTATTGAGTTCTTCATCTAATGCAGAAAATCCGATTCAAGTTGCCTCCGAACGGGAAATCGCCAGCGAAGTCTATGACACCATTAATGAGTGGAACGGACGAATCATCGTAGCATGTGTAGCCAGCAACCTACAAAGGGTTCAACAAATTTTGAACGCCGCAGAAAAAGCTGGGCGCAAAGTAGTATTGACCGGTCAAGATTTGGATCGAATCATCAAAACGGCGATGCGTTTGAATAAGCTGGAGGTTCCAGAAGATATTTTAGTTACGATCAAAGAAATGAAGAAATATCAGCCAGAAGAGTTGATCATTTTAGAGACCGGTCGGATGGGAGAACCAATTAAGTCATTGCAAAAAATGGCGAATCGTTCACATCGTAACTTGAAGATTGAAGATGGTGATTTAGTTTACATCACTACGACACCTACGATTGCGATGGAAACAACAGTTGCGAAAACAGAAGATATGATTTATCGTGCTGGAGGGATTGTGAAGAGTATTTCTGAGAACCTGCGGGTTTCTGGACATGCCAATCCGCGCGACCTACAAATGATGATGAATTTTATGTCACCGAAGTATTTTATTCCAGTTCAAGGAGAATATCGCCAACTTGCGGCACACGCAAGCTTAGCTAATGAATTAGGTATTCCGTTCAAGGATATCTTTATCACAGGTCGCGGCGATGTATTGGAATATAAGAATAAACATATGAGCGCAACCGGCAGTGTACCAGCGGACAATATCATGATCGACGGTATTGGTGTCGGTGATATCGGCAACATCGTCTTGCGTGATCGCAAAGTTTTATCAGATGACGGGATTTTTGTTGTTGTGGTAACGATTGATCGCAAACAGAAAAAAATTGTCTCTGCGCCCCAAATTACTTCACGTGGGTTTGTGTATATCAAAGCGAGTCGTGATTTGATCAAGGAAAGTGCAGATACCACCAGTGAAATCGTTGAAAAGCATTTGCATTCTGATGATTTTGAATGGAGCAAATTGAAGCAAGATATTCGCGACCAATTAAGTCGTTACTTGTTTGAACAAACCAAACGCCGTCCAGTGATCTTACCGGTTATCATGGAAGCCAATCAACGTCGCGGACGTCGCAAATAGTTGAAGCTGTAAATTCTCCAGTCATTTTTTGATTGGAGAATTTTTTTAGTACGTACCACTCTATTTTTTTTAAAAAAAGGAGTATTATTAAATTAGCAGTAAATGTAGAGAGGGCTGGTTATATGTTGGAAAAACCATTAAAGTGTCCAAATTGCGGCACACACTTTTTTGTTGATGAAGTTTTGAACGTTCAGGAGCATCCGAAAGAGGCTATGCCGGTGGAATGTCCAAATTGTCATCATATCTATGAAAAAAGGATTACCAACGGCTATTTCATGACTTTTGAAGATCGAGAACATGGAAAATATGAGGAAAAGACGGGAGAGTAATCTCTCGTCTTTTGAATCTTCGTGTATTGAAAAACAACTATAGTCATCCTTGACTAGTACAAAAGGAGTTGATTGTTACTTTAACGGTAACGGTTGACTTCTTTTTTTTCTGGCACTCTGTTATACTGGTTTTGCTAAGCTGTACTACTATAATAGATAAATCTTATAGCGGGAGGAAATTATGGCGACAAAACACGATCTGATTTTAGAACACATCGAAAATCTGCCGGTAGGAGAACGTATCTCCGTCCGCAGTATAGCCAAGAATTTGCGCGTCAGCGAAGGAACGGCTTATCGCGCAATCAAGGATGCTGAAAATATCGGACTGGTCTCGACTATTCAACGTGTCGGAACAATTCGAATCGAACGAAAGTTGAAAAAAAATATTGAACGTTTGACCTTTGGTGAGGTCGTTCGAATCATCGAAGGAGATGTCTTAGGCGGCTCCAACGGACTAGATAAGGACCTGAATAAGTTTGTTATCGGTGCCATGACGGAAGAAGCGATGCGTCGCTATATCACACCAGGTTCATTATTGATCATCGGAAATCGTGAGGGAGCTCAAAAATTAGCTCTGCAAGATGGCGCGGCGGTCTTAATCACCGGTGGATTCGACACAACAGCGGAGATCGCGAAGTTGGCAGATGAACTTGCACTGCCTGTATTAAGCACAACCTATGATTCCTTTACCGTCGCGACGATGATCAATCGAGCCCTAAGTGACCAATTGATTAAAAAAGATATTATGCAGGTCAGCGATATTTACATGCCGTTGGAAAAGACAGTCTACCTGCAAGCCGGAGATACGATTGCCAGCTATCATCAATTGTCAGATAAAACTGGACACTCGCGTTTTCCTGTCGTTAATAAGGGGATGCGTGTCCTAGGAGTAGTGACAGCCAAAGATGTGCTGGGGAAAGCAGAAAATCAAATGATCGATCGGGTAATGACCAGAGATCCAAATGTCGTAAAGCAGAGTATGAGTGTGGCATCCGTTAGCCACCAAATGATTTGGGATGGCCTTGAAATGATGCCGGTGGTGAAGGACGATCTTTCTTTAGTTGGCATGGTCAGCCGCCAAGATGTGATGAAGGCGATGCAGCTGGTTCAGCGACAACCGCAGATGTCTAATACAATCTCTGACCAAATCGTTGGCGATATCATGACAGTCGATACGGATCGCGATGATAATCTGTTGGAGCATCCTTACTTCAAATTTGAGGTCACACCTCAAATGGTCAATAGTGTTGGAACGATTTCTTTTGGAGTGTTAAGTGAAATCGTCGCCAATGTTGCACAACGAAGCATTCTGATGGATCAGCGTCGCAATACATTGATTGAGCAAATGAATCTGCATTATTTACGGCTGATTCAATTAGAAAGTGAGATCGAGATTCATTCGAAAACATTAGAACTGGGACGACGGTCAGCAAAAGTTGACTTAGAAGTCTACATTGATAATGTGATCGTCGCTAAAGCAATCGTAGTTTGCCAAGTGATGGAACGTTCTTAGAAAGAGGAAGAGCATGACAATTACAGAAGAAATTTTACAAATGATCAAAGAATACGATCGGATCATCATCCATCGTCATATGCGTCCTGACCCAGATGCGTTAGGTTCGCAGTGCGGACTTGCGGAGATTCTACGGGCGACGTTTCCAAATAAAGAAGTTTATCAAGTCGGCGGTCCAGTGGAAGGGCTAGCTTTTCTTGCTGAAATGGATGAGATCGCGGATGATTTATACAAAGGCGCACTGGTAATCACGACGGACACAGCGAATGCACCTCGGATTAGTGATGATCGCTATAAGCTTGGCGATAAATTAATCAAGATTGATCATCACCCCAATGATGATCCATACGGCGACTTGCTTTGGGTGGATACAAAAGCCAGCAGCTGTAGTGAGATCATTGCAGATTTTGCGTTTATCGAAAATTTAGTGATGACAGAGAATGCTGCGCGCCTATTATATGGCGGAATCGTAGGTGATACTGGACGCTTCTTGTATCCTGCCACTACTTCGCATACATTGCAGGTAGCTGCGAAATTATTGGATTATGGTTTTGACGCAACGAAGTTGAACCGTGAGATCGACCAGATATCTCTTGATGTGGCAAAGCTTTCAGGGTATCTTTATCAGAATTTGCAAATCGATGAAAATGGCGCCGGGTATGTTTTTTTAGATCAAGCAATCATGAACAAATATGGGATAAAGGATTCCGATACGGCGGCACTTGTGCCGTTGCCTGGTACGATTGATGTCGTGCTGGCTTGGGCGATCTTTGTCGAACAACCAGAAGGCTACTATCGTGTTCGTCTTCGTTCGAAGGGTCCGGTAATTAATGAATTAGCCAAACGTTATCATGGCGGTGGCCATCCGCTAGCCAGTGGAGCAAACGCTAAAAATCAAGCGATGTGTCAGGAAATCTATCGTGAAATCCAATTATTGTGCGAAAATTATAGAAAAAATCAAATTATTTGAAAAAAATTTGGAAAAAGTTATTGACAAAAAGTTCAATGGTCTATACAATTCAAGTTGTTAACAAATACTGTTCCATGTGACTAGATCATACTAGGCATGGAAAGAAACGCAAGGAGCTTCCTTGTGCTTCTTTCCATGCCTTTTTATTTGGCCAAAAGCTAGTCGGAACAGTGAAATTATTCTGCAGAATGAGGAAAAACGATGAAAATCAAAAAGATACTGAATCAAAATGCAGTGTTGGTAGACGATCAAGGAGAAGAAAAAATCGCCATCGGCAAAGGGGTCGGCTTCAGCAAGCAAAGAAATGACCTGCTCTTTTCGCGGGACATCGAGCGCTTGTTTGTGATGGAACCAGAAGGACAGCAAAAGCTACAGACCTTATTGAATCAAATTAATGAAAAATATTTTTTTGCAGCTGAAGCGATCATTGATCATGCCGAAACAGTGTTGATGGAGAAACTGAACGAACATATTTTTATCGCCTTGACGGATCATATTTCCTTTTCGGCTCAAAATATCGCGAACGGAATCGTGATCCGCAACAAGCTTTTAAGTGAGATCGAGGTACTTTACGGTGAGGAGTTTGGAATCGCACAATGGGCGGTCGATTATTTGAATCGAACATTGGAGATTCCTTACGGCTATGACGAAGCAGGATATATCGCGATCCACATTCATAGTGCACGAACTGGTAAGAACAATAATCATGACAGTATTCGTGAAGTCACGATTATTTCTGATGTGATCCATTTGATCGAACAAGAATTAGATGTAGATATTCGTTCGCAAGAAATGGCGTTGGATTATTCTCGTTTAGCGAACCATCTACGATTATTATTACAGCGCTATCAAAAGCAGCGCTATGCCGTTTTAGATCAAGAAATCATCGAGATGGTACGTAATAAGTATCCTGAAAGCTACCAAGTAGCAAAGAAGATTCGAGTCTTTTTGATGAAAAGTTATCAGTTAGCAATCACTACGGAGGAGTTAGGCTATGTGGCCATCCATGTCGAGCGATTGCGTAAAGCGAAAGAACATAAAGGAGAAGAATAAATTATGAAAGCATATATGCAGCGTATGGGGCGTTCGTTGATGTTACCAGTTGCGACTTTGCCAGTAGCAGCGCTATTTATGGGAATTGGTTATTGGATCGACCCTAGCGGTTGGGGCGGAAACAACTTGCTGGCAGCCTTTTTAATTAAAGCCGGCGGAACGATTTTAGATAATTTAGGGGTATTGTTTGCGGTTGGTTTGGCACTTGGGATGTCTAAAGATAAAGATGGGGCAGCAGCTTTGTCAGGTTTAGTGGCTTTCTTGACACCAATGACCTTAGTCAATAGTGACGCAGTGGCGATGTTCACTAAAGTCGCAGTAGAAGATGTGAACATTGCGTTCGGTGCAATCAACTTTAAAAATGTCTTCATTGGAATTTTAGCAGGTTTGGTGGCAGCAGCGATGTACAATCGTTTCAGTGGAGTTAAACTTCCGATGGCGCTCTCCTTCTTCAGTGGAAAACGATTGGTCCCAATCGTAACGGCTGGTCTTATGGCAGCAATCTCAGCTGGCTTGATCTTCGTTTGGCCGCCGGTTTATAACGGATTAGTAACATTCGGGGAAGCAATTTCTGGCATGGGACCACTAGGAGCTGGTTTATACGGGTTCTTCAATCGTTTATTGATTCCAACAGGCTTGCACCATGCATTGAACAATGTATTTTGGTTCAACTTGGCAGGAATTGATGATATCGGTAAATTCTGGGCGAGCGAAGGGATTCGCGGGATCACTGGACGCTATCAAGCGGGATTCTTCCCAGTAATGATGTTTGGCTTACCTGCAGGGGCACTAGCAATCTATCAATGTGCTCGTCCTGAAAAGAAAAAAGTAACTGCTTCACTGATGGTTGCCGCTGCTTTTGCTTCATTCTTTACTGGAGTAACGGAGCCGCTTGAATTTTCATTCATGTTCGTGGCTTGGCCGTTGTATGTGGTCCATGCTTGCTTGACTGGTATTTCAATGTTCATCGCAGCGACCTTCAAATGGACGGCTGGCTTCAACTTTAGTGCCGGTTTTATCGACTTCTTCTTAAGTTTACGCGTACCGATAGCGAATCAACCGTTTATGCTGATTCTCTTAGGTTTAGTAATGGCAGTTGTTTATTATGCGACCTTCCGCTTTGTGATTGTCAAATTCAACTTGATGACTCCGGGACGTGAAGAAGATGATGGAGAAGAAATGCCGGATATCAGCATAACTGGCGACAGCAAACATGTGGTGATGGCTCAGAAGATTTACGAAGCATTAGGCGGACCAGCCAATGTACTATCAATCGACAATTGTACGACTCGTTTGCGTCTGCAATTGAAGGATACAAGCACAGTCAATCAGAGTCAGATCAAAGCCACTGGCGTACCAGGACTGAAGGTAATTGATGATAAAAACATTCAGGTCATCGTAGGAACCGAAGTCCAATTTGTAGCAGATGAAATGAATCGATTACATGGTGGCGGCGGGGCGACTCACGCTGTGACTGAACAAGCCATTGTTGAAGAGGCGCCGAAAACACAAGCGATGTTTGCAGTGGCTAATGGTCGTTTAGTTCCGATCACTGAGGTTTCAGACGATGTCTTCTCAGAAAAAATGATGGGTGACGGCTATGCGGTTATTCCGACATCTGGCGAGATTTTCTCTCCAGTAGCGGGTACAATCTCTAATGTCTTTCCAACGAAACATGCTGTAGGTATCACAACTCCATCAGGGGTAGAAGTACTATTGCATATGGGCTTAGACACTGTCGATCTTGGGGGAGAACCGTTTGAGCTTTACGTCAAAGCCGGTCAGCATGTCGGTCGCGGGCAAATGATTGCCAAAGTTGATTTGGATGCGATTCGTAAAGCGGGTAAGAAAACAGATATTATTGTTGCATTAACAAATATGGACAAAGTGAAGAGTTCTGATTTAGCTGAAACAAAAGAGGTTCAGGTAAATGAAGTGATTGGTGAATTGACAAGTTTATAAGAAACGAACGAGTGTGTTGTTATCAGCATGCTCGTTTTTTTGTTATTTATTCATTTGATTTTCTTTTGTTAAATAATTTGGGTAATCGAAAAAACGTTTATAATTCATAGTTTCTTCTTGGTAAAAAAATGAAATTATATTTTCATTTCTATTTACAAATATCCTGAGTAGTTATATTATGTGAGTATAAAGTACGAGAACGGTTACAATATAAAAATATAGACGGGAGTTTTGGATCATGGGTGTTGGCGTTGGTATTGCGAAGCTAGCTGAGAGGCAGCTGTTCTTAATGAAGGTCGAAAATTTAAGCAAGCGTGTAAGGGCTTACTTCACTCGGACTCAGGATGTTGATTCGTTGATCGAATACGGAGTGGCAATCCTTGTGCGGAATTTTTTCTGTATGAAGGCATTTCCTGATTTGATCATGGATTTGATCAGAGAAGTCTATCTGTCAGCAGAAAAAACCAACACCATGTGCCAGTACCTGCCCTACTTCCAAGAATATTTTTCGGCTGATGAGTGGGAAACCTTGATAAAAAGGTTGTACGGCAGTCGTTCACATTTTCTAGCGCAAACGATCGAAGCACGCATCTATAAGGGCTTTTTAGAGCAGGAAGGGACACTCGATAATCGGATCGAGGGTCTTGTTTATCGTGTCGAAGCGATCTTTGAAGGTGAAGACGGCAAAAAACACAAATTGACGATTCGCGAAACAGACTCAACGATCGATGAAGAGCTGACTATCAATATTCTAAACATTTTGACCACCTTGAGTATCTTTAAAGTGGAAGGCGGGCAAAAATTTGCGACTTACGTGAGCTACAAAACACAAGGAACGTTCATTGCTACTTCTAACAATTCACGTCAAAAACCTCAAAAGACTGCTGACGAAAAAGAAACAGTCATTGCGGCTGCGCAAGCACCACAACCAGAGAAAGTTCAAAAACAACCTGTGCCATCTAATAAAAATGAAGACGTTTCTACACCGCTGGTTGATCGGATGTCAGATAAAGAGTGGGACGAAGCTACGAATATTAAGAACACAGTGTCGAAGAAAAACAGTCCGAATGCTGCACCACCAAAAGAAGACATTCCGCCGAAAAATTCCAATGAACCGAGCAAGCGATCACCGGATGACGCTCCTAAGAAAAAGAGAACCGATGCAAAATCAGCTACAACGCAAAAAAACGATACTACTAATAAAGACTCTGGCAAAAGTGTGGGAAAAGTCGAGAAGAAAAGAAACGAAAAGGAAACGAAGAGACGTGTGGACAGAGCACTTGGGAAAAGAAAAAATAGGCATAAGAAAAAGAAATAGCAGCGATTTTACCTCCAGATAGCAGGAACCAGCTCGTAAGATTTATTTAGTTTATGAAATTGTTCAGTGGGTACCTGAATTTCTACGAGTCAATGACTGATAGCATACCTCCAAAAGCTGTCTTTTTTTAAGAAAAGCTTTTCAAGTCATAGGGTTTCCGCTAAACTAAATATTTAGAAAATAAATTTACTGGAGGAAGATTATGCCTAATTGTCCAATGTGTCAGTCAGAGTATACGTATGAGGATCGCGGTCTATTTGTATGTCCAGAGTGCGGACATGAGTGGTCGGAGAGTGATGCCGTTGAAGAAGGATTGGTTGTCAAAGATAGTAACGGCAATCAGTTACAAGACGGTGACAGTGTGACGGTCATTAAAGATTTGAAAGTCAAAGGTGCTTCGGGTGCCATCAAGCAAGGAACCAAGGTCAAGAATATTCGCCTAGTCGAAGGCGATCACAATATTGATTGTAAAGTCGATGGCTTCGGTCCAATGAAATTGAAGTCAGAATTTGTTAAGAAGTTATAAGCTAGAGAGATTCTTAGAGTTGTTTTCATAAAAAATTCACGGCTTTCATGCTAAACTAAGATTAGGAAACTGTTTATCATAAACAGTAAAATTATCTTTGATTAGAGGAGAATGTATATGTATGGGTATGGATCATTTTATAATTTTCTAGATCCCACGTTTCTATTAGTCATTGCCGGGCTAGTTATCTCTGGTCTTGCTTCTGCCTATGTCAATTCAACTTTTCGCAAGTATGATGAGTTTCGCAGCAGCAAGGGTGTCACAGGAACTCAAGCGGCTGAATATATTTTACGCAGTCAGGGCATCAATGATGTCGGTGTTCAGCAAATTGCCGGAGATCTGACCGATAATTATAATAGCGGCAATAAAATGCTGAGCTTATCTGAGTCAACTGCACAGTCTACGTCGGTAGCTGCCATTGGTGTGGCGGCACATGAATGCGGTCATGCGGTCCAAGATGCGAAGCACTATATTCCGTTGAAATTACGGGCGGCGATCGTACCAGTAGCAAACATCGGATCGACACTTTCTTTTCCATTGATCATGCTAGGCGTCTTTATGAGCTGGAATCAGACATTGATCAACATCGGAATCTTGGCCTTTTCATTGGCTTTAGTTTTTCAGTTGGTGACATTGCCGGTGGAATTCGATGCTTCAAGGCGTGCGTTGAGTATTTTACGTGATGGGGATATGCTGGCAGAAGATGAACTGGCGGCGGCTCGAAAAGTGCTATTTGCGGCTGCGTTGACTTATGTGGCAGCAGCATTAGCGACATTCCTACAATTATTACGGCTGGTCTTGCTTTTTGGCAATCGAAGCCGCGACTAAGAACCGACAAATCGTCGGTTCTTTATTTTGCTATTTTAAGTTTGCGCTTTCATTCCTTGGTAGTTCTTATTACTGATATTTTTAAGAGTGTGGTATCATAAAATAAAGGAGCTGATACCATGAAAAAATCGACCAAAATCAAAATCGGAGTAGGCGTCGTTGTTGCAGCCAGTACTGCTACAGCTGTAATCGCTTCTGGGAAGCTGATTGAAAAAGCTCGCCATGTTTCAAATCGATGCAAAGTAAAGCGTTTTGTTAATGCTAAGTTTGACGGCAGTGAAACACTGCTAGCGATCGTTGATAAACTTTCAGATGAAGATTTAGATAACATCATGAGTATTTTAGACAAGATCAAGACTGGAAAAAAGCGAGTATCGGTCTATGGTGAGTCCATCAAAGATACGACCGAAGATTTAAAAGACCGATTGATGGATTTTGTAGACAAAGTAATGTAGAGAAGGTGTGCCAGCGATGGTGCATCTTTTTTTGATAAAAAACCTTTTTTTATTCCGAGTTGACTGTGAGTTATGCTAAAGTAAGTTGATTACTTATTGAAAAAGAGTGAGGAAAAAAATGGAACGTGAGAGTCGGGTAACAGAGGAAGAAAAAATCTTTTTTATGCAGGAAGCAATTAAGGAAGCGAAAAAGGCGGAAGAAATCGCCGAGGTTCCGATTGGTGCAATTGTGGTCTACCATGGTGAAATTATTGGGCGAGGGCATAATTTGCGCGAGCACAGCCAGGATGCGACGAGTCACGCGGAAATGTTCGCGATTAGAGAAGCCTGCAGTCATTTGAATAGCTGGCGTTTGGAAGATTGCCAGTTGTTCGTTACGCTGGAGCCTTGTCCCATGTGCAGCGGCGGTATGATCTTGTCGCGGGTGGAAGAAGTCTATTTTGGAGCCTATGATCCTAAAGGCGGAACAGCTGGTACGTTGATGAACTTATTGACAGATGAACGTTTTAACCATCGCGTGTATGTTGAGGGCGGCATTCTAGAAGCAGAGTGCGGGATGCTATTGACCAATTTTTTTAGAGCGATTCGAGCACGTAAAAAAAAGACTAGCCAAAACGACTAGAGTTTGTTATACTGTTTTTTGCCGAAAGGCAGGACAATGCCGGGCCTGTGAATTGTGTCAGGTCTGGAAGGAAGCAGCACTAAGTAGGATCCGGCATGTGTCTGATATAAATGATTTTACAGCAAGCTTGCGAGCTTGCTTTTTCTTTTGTCTAAAGCAGGTATGGGAGCGGAATCGCGACTACCTGCTTTTTTCATAGCTAGTTATATTTAGTGGAAATTAATTGAAGCTCTTTCAAAATAAGCGTAAACTTAAGCTATTAAATTTTGGGGGTGTAGCGATGAGAGAGAAAAAAGCATTTCATATTAATGGCTATTTAGGTTTAGTTGGATTGATCGTGATTTTTGTAATTGGTTTTTGGTCCGTGTTTACTGGAAGTACTAAAGAAAGCTTCGGTTGGATTTTTTTGGGAGTTATCTTGTGGATCATTGCGGCCTTATTCTTAAGTTCATTAACGATTGTTGGACCGAATAGAGCGAAAGCCGTTTTATTCTTTGGAAAGTATCTTGGGACAATCAAAGATAATGGTCTGTTCATTACAACTCCGTTGACCAGAAAAATCCCTGTGTCATTGAAAGTCCGGAATTTCAACAGCTCGCTTTTAAAAGTCAATGACTCTGATGGAAATCCTGTCGAAATTTCAGCAGTCGTTGTTTTCAAGGTTGTTGATACCGCTAAAGCGTTGTTCGATGTGGATTATTACTTAGATTTCGTGGAGATTCAGAGTGAGACAGCTATTCGTCACATCGCGACTCAATATCCTTATGACACCTTTAATGATGATGATTTAACGTTGCGGGGGAATACGACCGAGGTATCGGAAGAGCTGGCTAAAGAATTACAGGAGCGTTTGGCGATGGCTGGGGTTGAAGTCATTGAGACTAGGCTAAATCACTTAGCTTATGCAACCGAAATTGCGAATGCAATGTTACAACGACAACAGGCTAAAGCAATCTTGTCTGCGCGTCAAACGATCGTGGAAGGTGCGGTGACAATGACCCAAATGGCGTTGGAGCAAATCGAAAATGGTCAGGACATTCATTTTACAGACGACCGGAAAGTTCAATTGATCAACAATCTGCTTGTTTCGATCATCACGGATAAAGGGACACAGCCAGTTATAAATACAGGTGATTTATCAGAAAAATAAGGGTGTCAGCTCAACTTTTCGCAGGATACTTGGTCAGATAAGTATTTAGCTAGAATGGTTAAGTTTCCGATTGAGCACTTTAGTTGAATGATATACGGCATTCGAATCAAACTAATTTTTCTCTTGGAAAAATTATTACTTTAAAACGAATAAGGAGGAAGGCGAATGAAAAAGTTATATATTAAGCAAAAGGTTTTTAGTATTGGTGAAAAATTTACTGTAGTGGATGAGGATCAACGTCTGAGATATTCGGTCAAAGGCAGCTTTATGAAGATTCCCAAGACTTTTAGTGTTGAAAATGAACAAGGACGAGAAGTCAGCAAGATCACTAAGAAAACGATCAGTCTTTTGCCAAAGTTCTTTGTTGAGATAGATGGTAAGGATCAAATCGAAATTTCAAAACATTTGAGCTTCTTAAAGGCGAAGTACTCGATTGAAGCCGAAGACTTGAGCGTTGATGGGAACTGGTGGGATATGGATTTTGAAGTATCGCAAAAGGGTCGAAAAGTTGCTGAAATCAATAAGCGCTGGATATCTTGGGGCGATACGTATGAGATTACAATTTTGAATGACGCATTAGAAGAATTGATTGTCTCGCTAGTAATCGCAATTGACTGTGTCAAAGAAGACGAGGCGGCAGCCTCTTCATCATCAAGTTAAAAAACACCGTTGCTGGACTTTTCGTTCAGCAACGGTGTTTTTGTACTATGAGTTAGTTGTGTTAGAAAAGGGTGATCTCTTGCAGCGCCGGATTCTCGATCACGAGTAATTGTTCTTTGATTTTCAGACCTTCTTGACTGGAGCCGGAATAACCGACGAGCTTGCCATTTTTTCCAATCACTCGGTGGCACGGAACGAGGATCGGTAACGGATTGTTGCGATTCGCTTGACCGATCGCGCGAACGGCTTTGGGGTTTTGAATTTTTTTAGCGACATCCAGATAACTGCAAGTCTCGCCATAAGGAATTTCTGTTAAGGCCTGCCAGACTCCCTTCTGAAAATCTGTTCCCAAATCAAAAACATAAGGAACCTCGAAATTTTTCCGTTCTTCGGCTAAAAATTCTAAGAGTTGTTTCTTGGCAGTCTTCAGAATTTCTTGATTAGCTAAAGGATTTTCTTCAATTGGAGTATATGAGATGCCAACTAAAGCATCTTGATTGGCATCGAGCCAAATCGATCCAAGTATCGATTCAAATTTCATCTTTTCACCTGCTTTTTAGCGAACGAGTTCGTTCAGCCTTCTTGAGCTATATGTTACTATAGATGGAACAATAAGAGTTGAAAAGAGGTAGAATAATGGAAAAAATTATTCTTTTACATACCAATGATCTTCACTCCCATTTAGAAAATTGGCCGAAGCTTCGTCGTTTTCTATTGACTCGCAAGCAGGAAGAAACGATTGACAAACAAGTTATCACTGTCGATCTTGGTGATTTCGTTGATCGCTGGCATCCATTGACTGAGGCGACCCATGGACAAGCCAATGTGCAACTAATGAATCAAATTCATTATGATGCAGCGACTATCGGAAATAATGAAGGGGTTGGGAGTTCTAAAAACGAATTGAATCATCTGTATGATCAGGCGAATTTTGACATCATACTAGATAATCTCTTTGACAAACAGACACTGCAGCCGCCGGAATGGGCGCAGCAATCTAAGGTTATTACAACGGAGCAAGGGACGAAGGTCGGCTTGTTGGCATTCACAGCTCCTTTTCCGTTGACATATAATCCGAATGGTTGGGATATTCGTAAAGTAATGGATATTTTACCGGAGCTGGTGGCAGAGCTTCGCCCGAACGTTGATGTTTTGGTATTAATGAGTCATCTTGGAATAAGTGTTGATCGGCAAATCGCACGTGATTTACCAGAGATTGATGTGGTTCTTGGCTCACATACTCATCATTTATTTGAAACCGGTGAAAAAATCAATGGTGTGCAATTAGCTGCGGCAGGAAAGTATGGCTATTATGTCGGTGAAGTGCACGTGACGGTTGATGAAGACCATCGCATACAGAAAACCTCCGCTAGGACCTTTCCTACAGAAAAAATGCTGGAGCTGCCAGAAGATCAAGAAGAAATTGATGGGTATCTAGCAGAAGGTCATCGTTTATTAGCGGATAAAACAGTCGCAGATGTTCCATTTAGTATGAGTACTGATCTGCAAGCGGACCATCCGATGATTAACTATACGCTGGCGGCGGTAAAAGAAGCGGCGGGGACTGACGCAGCCGTTTTAAATTCTGGCTTATTTTTGACGGACGTACCCGCTGGGATTGTCAATCAAGATCAGCTTCACACAGCTTTGCCGCATCCGATGCACTTGATCAAAGTAACACTGGATGGAGAAAATTTGATTCGGTTGATTCTTGAGATGGAGAAGAATCGTCATTTTCTGATCAATTTTCCGGTAATGGGGATGGGCTTTCGCGGCAAAATTTTCGGTCATTTGGTTTATGATGGGATCGAATACGATCCAGTAAATCATCAAGTCCGCTGGCTCGGTGAATTGGTTGACCCTGAGTTGGATTACACGATTGCAACGGTAGATCATTTTATGTTTGTACCGTTCTTCCCAACGATCGAGATCGCAGGCCGCTATGAATTTCTATTCCCGGATTTCATTCGCAGCGTTTTGGGCGACTATCTCCACACTCACTATCCAATCAAATAAAAACAAGGTATAATAGCAAACAGGTGGTGAAACGATGGCAAAAGAAAAAAGAGACAAAAAAGAACAGAAAAACAATCCAGAAAAAACAGTCACAGATGAATTGGCTGAGGTCTTAGATGAAATCGTTGAGACACCCGCTGAAGAAAAGAAAAAAGGTGAAACCGTCGTATTTGTGGACGATAGTAATCTTTTGATTGGCGAACGCCAATACCGCTTAGTTAGAAATTATCGTGAAGGCTTTGATGCCGAACGTTTAGGTGAACGCTTTAGTGAGGTCTTGACACGCTATGATTATATTGTTGGTGACTGGGGCTATGACCAGTTGCGATTGAAAGGCTTTTTCCGGGAAGATGATCGGAAAAGTTTGCCTGAGCAGCGAATTGATACTTTAGAAGATTATTTGTACGAGTACTGCAATTTCGGGTGCGCTTATTTTGTGTTGGAGCGAACAGGCGGCAAACGTCAACAGACACGTAAAAAACGTAAACGCAAACGTAAAGACAAGCCGCAAGCTTTTGTCGAAGAGAAGAAAGCTCCAGTAACGGATAAACCAAAGAAGAAACCAATCATCAAAAATCGTCAACCGAAAAAAGAAACACCAACAAAGACGAAAGAAAAAGACGAACGCTTCGTGATTCGTCAAAGGGAAGAGTAATAGGATGTACAAAGGATATTTGATTGACTTAGATGGAACGATCTATCGCGGAAGCGAACCGATCCCTGCTGGCCGCCGCTTTGTGGAGCAATTGCAAGCACGCCAGATTCCATTTTTATTTTTGACCAACAACACGACCAAAACACCAGAGACAGTAGCAAATCGATTAGCCAATGAATTCTCGATCCATGTTGAACCGGAGACAGTCTATACGGCCACACTTGCGACCATTGATTATATGAATGACGCAAGCAAAGGGAAGAAAGTGTATGTGATCGGTGAACCTGGTTTAATTGATCCAATTCTAGCTGCCGGTTACGTTTGGGAAGAAGAAAATCCCGATTATGTAGTAGTCGGCTTAGACACTGAAGTTACTTATGAAAAATTCGTTGTCGCCACATTGGCGATTCAAAAAGGTGCGACCTTCATCGGGACAAATCCAGATAAAAATATTCCAACTGAGCGTGGGTTATTACCTGGTGCTGGATCAGTGATTGCGATGTTAGAAGCCTCTACTCAGCAAGAGGCGATTTACATTGGCAAACCCGAAGCAATCATCATGGATAAAGCGGTAGAAATTTTAGACATGGAAAAAGCGGATGTTTTGATGGTGGGCGATAATTACACGACTGACATCTTGGCGGGAATCAATAATGGGATTGATTCGCTCTTAGTTCTGTCTGGCTTTACCCAGAAATCAGATGTACCGACTTTGCCAGTACCGCCAACTTATATAGTGGACTCGTTAGATGAATGGCGTTTCGATGAAGAATAAGTGGCTGGAACGTATCGGATTACTATGTTTGCTGGTGACTTTGCTGACACTGGCGATCACATTGACGATCAATGCCCGCTGGCTGTATCAGTTTGATATCGGTCATTTGAATTTGCTGGACTATACGACAATTTCCGAAAAGGAATTGCTGCATAACTTTGATCAATTGATGCGCTATTTGAATCTTCCGTGGGTAGAAACGCTTAAAATGACGGATTTTCCCGTTTCATCTAGTGGGGCCCTGCATTTTTACGAAGTGAAAAAGCTGTTCCTGCTAAATTATGGCTTATTATTAACAACGATCGTTCCAAGCATTTTCTATTTGCGCCATTTAATTAAACAGATGTCTCTGTGGAAGCTGATTCAACCATTTCGGATCGCAGTTGTTGTTCCGATCGTGATCGCCTTTTTGATGGCAGTGAATTTTGATCGCTTCTTCGTTATGTTCCATGGCGTCTTTTTTAATAATGACGCTTGGATCTTTAATCCGGCGACCGATCCGATCATTAATGTTTTGCCAGAGACATTTTTCTTGCATTGCTTTATTTTATTTTTCGTATTGCTAGAGATTTTTTATCTCTTACCGATCTACTTCGGCAGAAGAGCATTAAAAAAAGAGCACTAGGCTCTTTTTTTAATGCTCTTATTTGACGATCGAGTCCAATTTTCGCGGATGTTCATGGGCCAAACGACTAGCAGCGGACGCTGCGATCGCGCCAACAAGGTCATCTAGGAATGTATGGACATGCACACCATCGTGCTCGTTGAGTTTCTTTAAGATTCCAGGTTTTACTTTATCGATGTAGCCGTAGTTGGTAAAACCGATAGACCCATAGACATTGACTATGCTAAGGGCCATGATTTCATCAATACCGTATAACCCTTCATCTTCTTCTAAAATATTTTGTAGTGGATAGTCCAGCTTCTTTTGTTCTGCTAACTTGTCCAGCTCGATACCGGTGATAATAGCGTTATGGACCTCGCGTTTGGTTAAAACACGATTCACACTTTGGATGCATAATTCGATGTCTAATTTTTCGATATAATCTTTTTGTAAAAAGAAGACCAAGTCTGCAATGTCTCTGATAGTAACGCCGCGTTCTTCTAATAACTCGCGGGCTTTTTGTTCAAGAGCAGTAGTTTCAAATACCATATCGTCCCTCCGTTAAATCTAGATTTGTGGAAATAAGCTTGTGCTGTGTCCGGGCTGTGTGCGATTTTTAGGATTTACATAATGAAGCGCGTTATTGACAGCGGTGGGGGCTTCGCCCATACCGGTTGCGATCAATTTCACCTTGCCATCATATGTAGCGATATCCCCGCAGGCGTAGACACCAGGAATCGACGTGCGCATGTCGGATTCAACAAGGATTGCTTGTCGTGTACTTTCTAACCCCCATGACCTTAGGTGATCCAGAGAAGAAGAGAAGCCGTAGTTGACGATCAAGTAATCCACGTTCAATGTAATTGTCTCATCACTTTTCGCCTTTTGTAAAGTTAGATCTTCCAATTCTCGTTCACCGTGAAGTTCTTTTAGGATATACGGCGTGTAAATATTGACTGAAGACTCTTTTAATTTTTGGACACTGTGTTCATGTCCGCGGAAATTATCACGGCGATGGATGATCGACACTTCAGCAGCGATCGGCTCCAGCATTAAGGCCCAGTCAATTGCGGAGTCACCGCCTCCCGCGATGGCGACTTTCTTTCCAGCGTATTTCATCAGATCATTGATGTAGTAATCAATTCCGTGGTTTTCAAATTTGTCCGAGCCCTCGATCATCAAGCGTCTTGGCTGGAAAGAACCATTACCGATAGCGAGTACGATCGCTCTAGTGTAATGGCTATCCTTGCTGGTTACCAACTCGAGATAGTCTTCATGCTGTTTTATCTCCAAAACTTCTTCGTCCAAACAATAGGTGTGGGAAAAAGTTCGTAATTGTTTTTCTAAGTTGCCCACCAGATCTGCTGCTTTTACGATCGGAAAGCCGGGAATATCATAAATATTTTTCTCAGGATAAAGTGTCGTCAACTGCCCGCCCAACTGCGGCAAGCTGTCGATCAGCTTTGTTTTAGCTTGGCGTATCCCTGCATAGAATGCCGCGAACATGCCCACTGGTCCTGCACCTACGATCGTTATATCAAAAATTTCCATATCAACACCCTTTCTTCCCATCGATTGTAACAAATAAATGAAAGAGAAAGAAACGCTTGGCTTGAAGAGGTGGCAAAACGAGAAAAGTTTGTTATGATAGACACAGAAAAAATAAAGGAGGACATTATAGTGACTCAATTTCCACAATTAAACTTAGCAGAAGAAAAAGGTCCAAAAGCGACGATTAAAACGAATATGGGGGACATTACCGTACAATTATTCCCTGAAGAAGCACCAAAGACAGTGAAGAACTTTGTTGAATTAGCAAAGAAAGGTTATTACGATGGCGTGATCTTCCACCGTGTCATTCCTGACTTCATGATCCAAGGCGGCGACCCAACCGGAACGGGCATGGGCGGCGAAAGTATTTATGGCGAAAAATTCGAGGATGAATTTTCACGCAACTTGTTCAACCTGCGTGGTGCATTATCTATGGCGAATGCAGGTCCAAACTCAAACGGCAGTCAATTCTTTATCGTAAATAGTCAAAATGTACCTGCTAATATGATGGCGCAGTTAGAAGAAGCAGGATTTCCTGGTGAAATCATTGAAACCTACAAACAAGGTGGAACGCCTTGGTTAGACTTCCGTCATACCGTTTTTGGGCATGTGACTGAAGGTATGGATGTAGTTGATGAAATCGGGGCCGTTAAACGTGGTGCTCAAGACAAACCTGTTCACGATGTCGTGATTGAATCAATTGAAATTACTGAATAAAAAATACGGCCAAGCGGCCGTATTTTTTTTAACTTAAGGCAGTAACAATTCGTTCCAGCCCCTCTTTAAGGACGACCTGCGGGCAAGCGACATTCAAACGCATGTGCTGCTTTCCGCTAGGTCCATAGCTGACGCCCGCATTCAAAACAACTTTTCCTTTATGAACCAATCGTTCTTCCAAGTCCTCATCAGAAATTCCATACTCCGAAAAATCCAACCACAATAGGTAAGTTCCCTCTGGTTTCATGACTGATACTTTAGGTAAATGCTCTTGGAAAAATTTAATCGTATAGGCTATATTTGATTGAATATAGGGCAATAGCTTAGTCAGCCAATCCTTACCTGTTTCGTAAGCTGCCTCCATGCCAACTAAACCAAAGGTATTAATTTCCTGTTGGAAGTTTTCCTCTTGTTTACGAGTTAATTGTTTACGCAGTTTTTCATTTTTTACAAAAACTACCGAATTTTTGATTCCCGCTAGATTGAAGGTCTTAGTCATTGAAGTAAATTGTAAGCTGAAGTCACTGAAATTTTCTCCTGCATTAAAGAAGGAAGTCATTTTATTAGGTGCAAAAACCAAGTCCTGATGAATTTCATCGCTCAACACTAGTACTCGATACTTTCTGCAAAGTTCTCCCAGTTGATGCAACTCCCCTTTCGACCATACTCGGCCTCCAGGATTATGAGGATTACACAAGATCATGACTTTTACCTGATGCTGTTTGAATTTTTCTTCCATATCAGCAAAGTCCATCACAAAGCGGCCATCTTCCTCGATCAATTGGCTGCGAACCAACTGCCGCTTATTCGTCGTGATGATATTCGCGAAAGGAGGGTAGACTGGGTCGTGAATCAAAATTGTGTCATTTGGTTTAGTAAATGCTTGGATGGCCGTAGTGATTCCAGCTAAAACGCCCGAGAAGAAAAGAATATCTTCTTTTTCTAAGGCAAGGTGGAAGCGTTCCTGCTCCCAATTGATGATTGCAGTGTAAAGCTGTTCAGGTGTTTCTGCATAGCCTAGGATTCCGTGAGTCAATAATTTTTGGTAAGCCTGTAAAACACCAGCTGGTGCTTTGAAATCCATGTCGGCAATCCAGAGCGGCAATAAATTCTCTTCTTTATACGTCTTGAGAATAGTATCCCATTTGATACTATCAGAACCCAGACGATCGATTGGTTGTTCAAAATTTGTCATTTCTCCTCCTCCTGTTTGCTAACTTCAATTTTATTTCTAAATACAGTATAATGAAACATGCGAAGAGAGGGAAATGAATGGGATATAAAATTGGAGATATTATCGAAGGACAAGTTACAGGAATTCAGCCATATGGAGCGTTCATCTCATTAGATGATCAGACCCAAGGGTTGGTCCATATATCGGAAGTGCAATCTGGCTATACAAAAAATATTCACAGCTTTTTAGAGGTTGGTCAATCAGTGAAAGTTCAAGTTATCGACATTGACGAGTTCACTAAGAAAATCAGTTTGTCAATACGGACACTAGCAGAGCATTCTGCTGAAGCACCCTATCACAGGAAACGCTACTTTACAAATCGCAATAAAAACATCGGTTTTCGTTCTTTAGAGAAAAATATGCCGCATTGGACAGATGAAGCAATTGACTTTCTATTGAAAGAGCGAGTTGAAAATTAGTCGCTATTTTATGCAAAGAATATCTTTTTTTCTGAAAACATGATACAATGATTGCGATTTACGATTAGCTTTTGCAGAGGTGAAAATTGTGACAAAACAAGTGTCAGGAACAATCATGTTGCATTTAGAAGATGGATCGAAGCGTTTTTTAGTTCATGAGATAGGAAAAGATAAGGAATTTGCCCGCACTGATACCAAAGCTGAAAACACCGTTTTAGCTAGTTTTTTGAATTTTTTGAAAGCTACACTACATATTAATGTTAATGATATTCGACTAGTCGAGTTAACCAACACACAATCCCACGGCGCCAGTTTGCCGCTGTATGTGTTTGAAATGGCTAGTGAACAAGCTACAGAGCTACCCGAGGGATTTGCCTGGGAGAGCCCAGACAGTGTTAGAAAAATCCTAGGAACGATTGAAATTGAAGGTGTACCATTATTTGAATAATTACCAAAAAGAAGCTTATAAAAATAAGTTTCTTTTTTTTGAAGAAAATAGTTGACCACTGATTAATAAAGTGGTAAATTAATAAACGTTGCTGATACAGTAAAAGCCGAACAATGAATTTTGAAATTAAAAAAACTTCAAAAAAGTTGTTGACATTCACTCAGTAACCTGTTAAAATATAAAAGTTGCTGAAACAACGCGACAAACAATGTAGACCTTTGAAAACTGAACGAATAAAACAAACCAAATGTGTAGGGCGCTTCTATTATTATAGAAGCAAACAACATAGCAAGCAATATGCTAGCAAGTCAATTAT